>JAHFBU010000028.1:7589-10872 GCA_023249795.1 Syntrophaceae bacterium | reverse complement strand
CAGGGGAGGGGAGGGCGAGGTTGTCCGGTCCGAAGGCGATATCCTCCTCCACCGTCATCCCCACGATCTGGCTGTCCGGGTTCTGGAAAACCATCCCGACCCGCCGGCGGAACTCCCGGACGGAAGAGACGTCGGTCGTCAGCATCCCGTCCACGCAGACCGTGCCGGTCCGTGGGAACAGGAGGGCGTTGAGGTGCTTGATGAGCGTGGTTTTTCCGCAGCCGTTCGGTCCGATCAGCGCCGTGTGTTCTCCATCTTCGATATCGAGGCTGATTCCCCGGAGGCAATCGGGCGCTCCGTCATCGTAGCGGTAAAACAGATTTTCAACACGAATCATGGAAGATTACCGCCGATACGACCCCGAAGCTTGAGTGCGATCATCGCCGTAATGACGATTTTGATCCCATCGCCCGGGAGGAAGGGGAGGACGCCGACGGCCAGCGCCTTGACAAAGGTCAGACGGGCGACGAGGACAAGCTGGAGGAGACCCAGCGCGTAGATGACCGCCGTTCCCGCAGCGAGGGAGAAACAGAGCCATGTAAATCCGGGACGCGCCTTGAGTGCGGCAAGTTTGCCGATGACGAAGGCGGCGGCGACAAATCCGATGAGGTAACCGCCGGTCGGCCCGAAGAGAACCCCGAGGCCCGCCTTGCCTCCGGCAAAGACGGGAAGACCGATGATGCCGAGGAAGAGGTAAACCGTCTGGCTGAGCGCTCCGAGACGGCCGCCCAGGATCACCCCGGCCAGGCCGAGAAAAAGGGTCTGAAGGGTGATCGGCACCGGCGGGAGCGGGATGATGATGTAGGCCCCCACAGCGGTCAGCGCCCCGAAGAGGGAGGCGTAAATCATGCCGCGGAGCGATGTCTGTTCCGGATTCATGATATTTCAATATAATGCTGAATATCTCTTGACAAGTAAAAAGTTGTGATTTATTAAAAACGCCATCATTCAGAGGGGGATCCCTCATTGCCACCATTTATAGAAAGGAGGTGCCCAAATGAAGAAGGTATTGGCTGTTATTATTTGTCTGTTTTTTGTCGCGGCGTTATCATTTGCAGTTGTAGGGTGCAAGAAAGCCGAAGAGCAGAAGCCTGCTGAGACGGCGGCTCCGGCCCCCGAACCCACGCCTGCCCCGGCCCCCGATGCAGCACCGGCTGCTCCGGCAGCACCGGCAGCAAAGTAAGGAAAGTTTCAATCGTCACAAAAAGGAACCGGCCGGGCAGCAATGTTCGGCCGGTTTTTTTGTGCGCCGGGTTGAACGGTGGCCCGTTTGCGCAACCACCTTTCCTTTCAGAGAAAGATCTGGACAACCGGCGTAAGAATAGTTAGAAGA
The DNA here is from genome assembly GCA_023249795.1 of Syntrophaceae bacterium. Classification (GTDB taxonomy): domain Bacteria; phylum Desulfobacterota; class Syntrophia; order Syntrophales; family UBA5619; genus UBA5619. Next base: position 9,539 of record JAHFBU010000028.1, on the reverse strand, counting down.
CAAACGGTTATTTGATCCATCACCAAAAGTCATGAGAGGCCGGGATGAGATTCGACATTGCCAAGAGCGGAAGCGGGCTCGTTTATGAGATCCGCAACATTGTGAACGTCGCCAAACAGTTGAAGCAGTCGGGCGTCGAGGTGGTCTGGGAGAACATCGGCGATCCCGTCCAAAAGGGTGAGAAGATTCCCGATTGGATGCGGGAGGTTCTGGCCGACCTGCTCCGGGAAGACAGTACCTATGGCGATTCCCCGACGAAGGGGATGGACGCGACTCGCGTATTCCTCGCGGAGAGGGTCAACCGCCGGGGCAAGGTGCAAATCACGCCGGAGGACATCATCTTCTTCAACGGCCTGGGCGACGCGATTGCCCGTGCCTACAGCGCGATCCGCCTTGAGGTCCGGATCATCATGCCGGAGCCGACCTACTCCACCCACCTTTTGGCGGAGGTTCACCACGCCTCCTTCCCGCCGAATACCTACCGGATGAATCCCTACTGCGATTGGTCGCCGGACATCAACGAGTTGGAGCGGAAGGTGAAAAGCCACAAGGCGATCGTCGGCATCCTTGTCATCAATCCCGATAATCCGACCGGTTATGTCTATCCCGAGGAGACGCTTGCGCGGATCGTCGACATCGCACGCCGCTACGATCTCTTCCTGATCTTTGACGAGACCTATCAGAACATCATCTACAACGGGAAAAAGACCGTTCCGCTGTCCGATATCATCGGCGATGTTCCCGGGATCTCAATGAAGGGGATTTCAAAGGAGTTTCCCTGGCCCGGCTCACGCTGCGGCTGGATGGAGATCTACAATGCCGACAAGGATCAGGCATTCGCCCGCTACATCGACGCGATCCTGACCCAGAAGATGTCGGAGGTCTGTTCCACGACGCTTCCGCAGATGGCGATCCCGCGGATCATGGGCCACCCGGAGTATGAGTCCTGCCTCGCGGAGCGCCTCCGCCACTATGAGAAGCTCTCCAACATCGCCTACGGCATCCTCAAGGATCTTCCCTATGTGATGGTCAACCGGACCTGTGGCGCCTTCTACATGACGATCGTCTTCAACGAGGCGGTCCTCAACAGCCGTCAGACGCTGCCGATCGCTCAAGAAGACGTCCGGGGCTACATCGAGCGGTTGGTCGCCGAGCCGATCGAATCCGACAAACGGTTCGTCTACTACCTGCTCGGGGCCACGGGGATTTGCGTGATCCCGCTGACCTCCTTCTTTACGGACATTCCCGGTTTCCGGATGACCCTCCTTGAGCGGGACGAGACGAAGTTCGAGCAGGTTGTCCGGACCCTTGGCGAGAAGATCGTCCAGTATGTGGAATCGGCGCGGTAGGGCGGTTTAACGGAGCAGTCACTGCCATTAGAGAGACAGGATCCGGGCCGCGGCAGCGTCCGGGATCATCGAACAGGCCCTTCGCATCTCGTCCCGACCGCCCTCCTCGCTGAACCCATTTCCATGGAATCCAAAAGATGGTTGAAGGGATTGCTTTGAGCGTGATTTTGAAATCTGCCGTACGTTTCATTGAACAAGCCGCTTAACGAATATCGAGTATCGTCGAACAAGTTGAAAAGATCCCCTGGTATTGGGTCGGTCTTTTCACAGGTCTGGTGTTGCTGCTCGTATCGATGATAGAAAATTCTGTTGATAACAGTCGTATAATTTACTTTGGCGGGGAATATGGATCGGTTGGAGCGGCATTGGCCCAGGGGCGGGGGTTCAGCGATCCTTTCTCAATGGGCTCGGGGGCAACGGCATGGGTATCACCCCTTCTGCCGGCAATCATCGCGATCGTATTTTACATTACAAGCTTTAAAACGGCAGCGGCATACTGGATTTTGCATTCCATCAAGATTTTCTCACTTGGATTTAGCGCGGGCCTGATCTGGGATGTTTTGAGGAAGGGCAACCGCGGTTTTGCCTCGGTATGCTATCT
>JAHFBU010000028.1:0-7489 GCA_023249795.1 Syntrophaceae bacterium | reverse complement strand
CGGCGAAGGCCACTTAAAGGGGCAAAAGACGTTCATTGCACGAAATCCCTTTTGGATAGCCGTCGGTATCTCCTTTTTGCTTATCGTCGGATGGACCGCGCGTAACTGGATTCAGTTGGGGATGTTTGCCCCGATAAAATCAAACGCCGGATATGAGATATTCCAGGCGCAGCTTGCCAGCAAAAATGGGGTCCTGAATTATTCAACATTTATCGACCATCCTTTTAACAGGGCATCGAAGGAGAATCATGCGTACGCTACATTGGGCGAAGCCGGCTTTCTTCGTGCGCGCCGCGACATGGCCATCCGCAGTATCGCGGCCGATCCGGTCGATTTTCTCCGGAGAGTTGCGCAACGTTTCTCAAATGCATTTCTGTATACTATTTCACCGGGCACGATTGTCCGTGTCGATCCGAGAATAAGCAGTGATGATCTGGAGCGTTTACATGGTGCAGGATTTGTTGGATATTACTTTCACAGGAAAGTGTGGATCGATTTGGATGATCCCGACAAGGACCTCATCAAGGTATTGCCGGCGCTGGGTTTGGCCAATCCGCAGTTGGTGGAAGACAACTGGAGATCGATGTCGGAAGGCCGTTACTGGTATCGTTTCTCATGGGATCGGATCATCGGAGGATGTTTGATCGGCGGAATGCCGTGGATGGCGCTCTTGATTGCAATCTATATGCGGCGACGTTCGGCGTTGGCTCCCGGCGCCTGGTGGGCGGGCCTTTTCCTGTTCGCATACCTGATGCCGTACGTTTTGATATCTCATTACCTGCGGTATCAAGTGCCGTTGCTGGGGATGCAGGCGATCCTGCTGACGGCAGGCACCTTGGCCCTGTTGCGGACCCCGCGGCAGAACCGGGTCAGTCCCGCGCATCAGGAAGGCACCGGTGGTCCGGCCCTTGGGACGGGATCGGGGCTAAGTCCGCTTTCTTCTATCCCTGACGAAAGATCTGATACGTCACCTGTTCCCAGTTTCCATTGACATAAGAGATGGACTTGTCCTATGCTTTTTTCGCCGAAAGCGGCGTCTTAGCGGATCGGATCAAAGACGGTATAGAACAGGTCGGGATACGAATCATATGAGAGGGGCTTATTGCTTCGGGATCTATTGACTGTAATTTCTGCATGAGAACAACCATCAAAATAATCGGGGTATGCCTGCTGTGCGCGGGCACCGTAACGCTTATCGTTCTTGCCGTAAAATATTTCGCAAAATAAAGAAGGGAGACGCATCATGAAGCTGAACATGGGCATCATCGACAGGATCATCAGGACCGTCATCGCAGCCATAATAGCAGTGCTGTATTTTATGGGGGTAATCAATGGGACCATTGCCCTGATACTGGAGATCATAGCTGTCATATTCCTCCTGACAAGCTTCATCGGATGGTGTCCCGTATACGCCATATTCGGCCTTTCGACAAAAAAGGCGGACCCAAAATAGGGGCGACGATCAAGGATGATCTCCGTACGGAAGAACGAACCTGGGGGGGATCCGTTCCATCCTGTTTGCGTCGTCACTTTGGGACTTCGGCGGGGGTGCTGAAGAGGGACGAGCCGGCCTGTATTTGAAAAAGGCAATGTTCTGTTTGACCCGCTTCCGAAGAAGATCCTCCGTTGACTTACCGTACAAGTCGGGCGCCCAATCCTCTGCAAATCGATTTTGCCGATTCACCACAGAGCGAACCGCGCCTGCCTTTCCGGCAAGACGGCAGCTATTTGCTATCAATAAGCCCATCCTTAATTCCCATTGCATCGAATGCAGAAATATCCAAGTATGCAAACCATACAATCAATCGGATGGAGGAAGATAATTCCATGCTCATCAGAAAAAGCAAGGCTGTCTGGGAAGGCTCGATAATGCAGGGCAAAGGCACGATGGAAATCGGCGGCGGCGGTGTGAAACTGGATTATTCGTTTTCTTCCCGCTTTCAGAGTGGCCAAGGCACGAACCCGGAGGAATTGATCGGGGCGGCTCACGCGGGGTGTTTTTCCATGGCGCTCTCTCTGGTTCTCGGCAACATGGGGTTCAACCCTGAGAAAATCTCGACGACCGCGAGCGTGGGCATTGACAGGGATGGCGAAGGGTTTTTGATAAAATTCATAAAGCTCCAGACGGAGGCCGTTGTTCCCGGAATCGATGCCGCGGATTTTCAGAAATACGCCCTCCTGGCCAAAAACTCCTGCCCGGTGTCTGTGGCTCTGGCGAATGTGAAATCAATCGAGCTTGAGGCAAAACTGGTTTGAGGGGTTATCTCCGAAAACCATTCCAGCCCTAAAAGCCGATGTCGTTGATGAACGAGCCCGGTTGGATGTTGTCTCATAGATGAAAAGAGATCACGGACTGTCCGGGATCCTTGGGACAGGGCATGGGATTAATAAGTTGTATTGTAAATCACTTGATCAGCCGTTTGCGCATCTTGAAGAGCGCGAGCGGCAGGGTCGCCGCGGCCATTGCGATCAGGTAGGCGAGATCCGGTAAAAGTCCGGTGTCGATCCGGCCGTTGGCGAAGGCGCGGGAGAGGTCAACCAGGCGGGTGAGCGGGAGGCAGGCGGCCGTGGTCTGCGCCCAGTCGGGGAGGTTGCCGACGGGGAAGAAGGTTCCGCCGAAGAGGAACATAGGGGTTATAAACAGAAAGACCGGCAGGTTGAAGAGTTCGATGTTCGGCACGATGGCCGTGCAGATCATTCCCGCCGAGCCGAAGGCGATCCCCCCCAGGAAGGCGAGCGGCAACAGGAGCAGCCCCTCCGGGTAACGGATCAGGCCGAAGAAGCTGATCACGACCATCATGAGCGCCGTCGCGATGATCGCCTTCGTCGCCCCCCAGATGATCTCTCCCAGGATGATCTCCTCCACGGTGAGCGGCGTCGCCATCATCGCATCGAAGGTTTTCTGGTAGTACATTCGGACGAACGAAGCGTAGGTGTTCTCGAAGAAGGCGCTGTTCATGACCGTGATCGCGATGAGCGCCGGGGCGATGAACCTGACGTAGGGGATCTCAGCTCCCCCATATCGGATGTTTCCCACAAGCCCGCCCAGGCCGACGCCGAACGCCAGCAAGTAGAGCAGAGGCTCCATCAGCGGCGGGATGAAGCTGATCTTCCAGCTCTGCCGGTAGACGATCCAGTTCCGCTGCCAGACCCGGAAAAAACGGCGAGAGATCGGCGAATAGGGTCTCATTTGTTACTCCTCTCCCTCCTTCGAAAAACGGATTTGAAGCGCGCATTGCAGATTATTTCGCGGTACCGTAAATTTCATTCCCTGAGATCCCTCCCCGTCAGGCGGAGGAACACATCCTCAAGCGTCGCCGTCCGCATGATGCACCCCCCGCTGCCATTACAGAAACGTTCGCTGATTTCCCGGTAGAGATCCCGCCCATCCTCCACGGTGACGATCAGCCGGAGGCCGAGGTTCTCGAAGATGACACCCCTTTCGGTCAGATATGCCGCAAGCCCTTCCGCCGGCTCCGTAACCTCGATCACATCGCGGCCGACGTGACGGCGGACCAGATCGGCCGGTTTTCCCTCGACCAGGAGGTGCCCCCTGTCCATGATGATCAGCCGGTCGCAGAGCCGGGAGGCCTCGTCCATGTTGTGGGTCGTAAGCAAAATCGAAAGCCCCTCCGCCCGGAGTTGCTCGAGACGCTCCCAGACCTGGTGGCGCGATTGGGGGTCGAGACCTGTCGTCGGCTCGTCGAGGATAAGGAGTTCCGGCCGGTTGAGAAGCGCGCGGGCCATCACCAGGCGCCGGATCAGCCCGCCGGAGAGATCGACCGCGCGGGCGTTTTCCCGGTGGTCGAGGGCCATGAAGCGCAAAAGCTCACGGGAGCGCCGCGTCGCTTCGGCCGCGGGGATGTCGAAGTAGCGGGCGAACACCTCGAGATTCTGAAGGACGGAAAGGTCCGGATCGATGTTGTTCTCCTGCTGGCAAACCCCGATCCGGGACTTCACGGCGCGCGCCTCGCGGGTGATATCGAGGCCGAGCACCCGCAGCGTCCCCCCGCTTGGCGGGGAGAAGGCATAGGCCATTCGGATCGTGGAGGTCTTTCCGGCCCCGTTGGGACCGAGGATGCCGAAGCACTCTCCGGCGGCAACCGAAAAGGAGAGGTCATCGACGGCGATGATATCCCCGAAGGCCTTGCGAAGGTGTTCGGCTTCGATGACGTTGTTCACGGCTGTTTTACCTTCCTGCATGGGTTGTTGGATAACCTAAAATGACTTGACACACAAGTACAAATCCCCCATATTCCGTTCGCCTTGAAGCGGGTTTCTTCCGGCGCCGGGCATGGAATACAAAACGCAGCTTCATTGCGCTCCATATATTTGAGGAGAGGGAACCATGACACAGAACGTCAGGACGAAGCTGATCCGGCTGATCTTATTGACGCCCGTCTTGTTGACCCTGGCTTCTTGCCTCCCCGCGCGGACGCTCGAACCCGGGCATGCCGCGAACCTCGACATGAGTCCGGGGGAATTGTTTGATGTCGAGGCAAAAATGCGCGCAAATCCCCTGTGGATTCGACCGGTCAGTTCGGGGGATTCCTTCATGGGAGGGCCTTTGGCGGGGCTGGAGGCATGCCTCGATCATACGGTGGTTCTTCTTTTCGATAAGCTTATCAATGGCCTCGATGTTTCTTTCGTTTTGCCGGGCGGATATTACCGCCCCGTCCACATCGATGAACGGGGGGTCTATTTCCAGGCGCCAAAGAAATTGGTCGGGCGTTCGGGAGAGAATGTGCAGCTCTTTGTGGGTGGCATCTATATTCCGAATGAGGCGAAAAGATATTGGTCGTTTATCCAATTCTATATCGACTTACCCGAGGACTCACTACCGACGCTTCCCATTTCGAAAGAGAATTTATCGAAACTCTCTCCCGTATTATCGCTCACGAGAAACGGCAATTTCCTCTCCGACATGGCGAAATACCCCGCAGACGAACTTCCCATGTACGGCGCCGTGAAGAGAAATGATAAAATGCTGGAAGCCGACGGCGAGTTCATCCGAGGAGTGGTCGAACGTTTGGGGAGCGGTGAGAAAGGCAGCGTCTATTTGGCCGAGCGCGGCTGGGAGAGTTACAACCGGGACGACCAGGGTACGGCCATCAAGCGCTTCAACCAGGCATGGCTCCTCGATGAAAAGAATTCACAGGCGTACTACGGGTGCGCCCTGGTCGTCTCCAAACGGGGTCGGCTTCAGCAGGGAATCCGTTTGATGGAAAAGGCATTGGAGCTGTCGCCGGCGGATGCGGCGGTGATGTCCGACCTCGCTTACAGCTATGCTCTTGCCGGGCAAGGGTATCTGCTTGACAAGAATCTGCAAGACCTGGCGTTTCTGGAAAAATCCGAAATCCTCTTTTCCAAAGCGAGCGCGCTTGCGCCGGATAAATCGGCACTCTTTGCCCACTGGGCGGTTGCCCGTTACCATTACGGCGATTTCACCGGCGCCTGGCAGAAGGTAAAGCGGGCCCGGGAACTGGAGGGAGACAAAGAAATCGACGGGGAGTTCCTCAAGGCGCTGCAAGAAAAGATGCCGGATCCTTACGCAAAATAATCTCCTTCCCATGGAGCCGTTCCAACCACACGTCGCGAGGCAACGTTCCTCCCGAAGGTTTTGCGGAGGCGTGCGGTCTCGATAACCCTGCTCAGCAATCCTGGACCTTTCCCTGAGCGAGATAAGGGATGGCGTAGGGTCCCTCCCGGATGAAGGCGACCGCGGGTTCGATTCCCCGCTTGCGGAATCCGGCCACGGCCGCGCGCAGGGCGTTTTCGACCATCTCCCGGACGGTCGCCGCCGCGGGCCGCCCCGCCTCCTCATGCAGATAATCGAGGCCGCATTGACCGGGGATCAGGCAGTAATCCCCGCGCGGGATGGCGTGCGTGCAGTAGATCAAATCCTTCTCGTCGATTTTCCGGAAGACCTTCGCCCACATCTCCGGCTCCCACTGGTCCTTGGTGAAGCACCAGCCGGGCGCCTCGAGCATCCGGAGGTAGTGGTCGGCCCCCTGGACCTTGAGCATATGGAGGAGACTCTTGTATTCCGGCCCGCCGATCGGCTCCACGTCGTGGTTGTCGGTGGCGACGATCAGGACCCCCCCCTTCCGGATGGCCGGGAGGGCGTTGTGGGCGGCCTTCACCGCCTGATAGTGGTTGCGGCCGACATATCCGCCGTGGGTGAGGATGATGTCGAATTCACGCTCCACCGGAACGGAGACATATTCCCTGACGAGTGCACCCGCCGCGTCGTGGGCTGCTTCGAGATCCCCGGCAAAAACGCCGGTGGGGCGAAGGTCCCGATCGAGGGTCGCATTCACGATGAAATCAACGCCCACCGTCCGGGCGATGGCCAGGGACTCCTCGTGGCAGGGGTTCCCTTGGAGGATCAGGTTTTGCGCAAAAGGGGATTCGAGGAATGCGGGGCTGTGGAACTTCTCGATGGTCCGCTTGTCCACGAGCCCCGGGCAGACAGCCTTGCGCCCTCCGGAAAGCCCCACCATGAAGTGGCTTTCCACCAGACCCGTGGCGATCCGGAGGTCAGCGCGGTAGAAGGCGCTGTTGACGAAGACATCACCGCCGGTTTTGCTCTGTCCGATGAAGGTGAGCGAGGCCTCGTCCTCGCAGTCGTGGTCGATAACCGGGTAATCCCGGAGGATCTCCTCTCCGAACATCTCGACACGCTCGGCAACGGTACTGGGCCGGTGCATGCCGTTGCCGATCACGATGCGAATGTTTTTTCTCAGTATCCCCGCGGCCTCCAGGCGGTTCAAGAGCGGCCGGAGGAGGCCTTCTTCCCCGCGGTAGGGTACGGGGCGGGTGATGTCGGAGACGGTCACCGCCGCGGTGAGCTCCGCAGCCGGTTTCCCCTTGCCCCGGATGATCTCCTGAAGCGGCGGGCAGCCGATGGGGTTGGAGAGCGCCTCCTCAAAGGCGGCCCGCGGGTCGGGGAGGATCGGGATCTCCTTCATGCCGATGATCGCGCAGTCCGGCGGGACGCGGACCTTCAGTGTTTCCGTTCCGTAATCGATGGGAATCTCCTTCCAGCTTGAGGTGTCGATGGTCTGGCAGGTGTTCTCGATATCGGGCCTCATAACAGCCTCCGAATGGATGTTTTATGATTCCGTTTTCCAAACGCTTTCGCCCCGAATCTACCCGGAAGGGGATACCCTGTCAAGGTCGAAGTGACCCTCAGGCCCGCCGCCGGCGAATGGCGGATTGCATTTTGAGGACCGTTGCGATATGCACGCAATAAGCTCAAAGGGCTCTTTCGTGGAGCCATCTCAACCACACATCGCGAGGCGGATATGAAAGTAAAACTGATGGGTGCGGCAAGGACGGTGACCGGATCCTGTTACATCCTGGAGGCAGCCGGTCGGAGGTTCGCAGTCGATTGCGGGATGCATCAGGGCAACGCCGATATCGAGAAGAGAAACTGGGACGTCGATATTTATAACCCGCGCGGGATCGAGTTCATCCTGATGACGCA
>JAHFBU010000242.1 GCA_023249795.1 Syntrophaceae bacterium | reverse complement strand
TGAACACGGGGATCCAGCGCTCCAGCGGTACCCCGTTCCTCGCCTCGACGACGACGGCTCCCGCCGGCAAGAAGATCCCCGGGAACCAGGTCTGGAAGAAAAATATGCCGGAGATCATGGTCGCCCACAATGTGGCCTATGTCGCCACGGCCATGCCGAGCTATCCGATCGATTTCATGAACAAGGTGAAAAAGGCCCGCAGCATCGAAGGGCCGTCCTACATCCATTGTCTGGTGGTGTGCCCGACCGGGTGGCGGACCACCTCCCAGACCTGCATCAAATATGGTCGCCTCGCATTCGAAACGGGGGTCTTTCCGCTCTACGAGGTGGAGGACGGCAAGTACCGCCTCACGATGGAGGTTCCCGAGAAACGGCGTCCCGTGCAGGATTACCTCAAGGGGCAGGGGCGTTTCCGCCATCTCACGCCCGACCAGATCCAGTCCATCCAGGAGCGCGTGGACATCGAGTGGGAGTCCCTCATGATCAAGGTGAAATGTTCCAAGTCCCGGGAGGAACTCCGGGCCAAAAAGGGCGAGTGACCCGCGACGATAAAAGAGCCGCAAGAAATCAGGGGAAGAGGGTAGCGACCAATGATGAGCAAGAAAAAGACCGTCGATAATTTGAAAGGCGCGCAGGAGGGGTCCGATGCAGGCTTCGATCCGAAGAAACCCTGCATCGCGATCAATATAGGAACGGGTTGTCTGGCCTATGGAACCCGGAAGCAGGCGGACGATTTCCGGGAGGGGCTCTCCAGCCCGGATCTCTCAGAAAAGATTGACTCAAGGATGATGGCCCGCGGCGGCATGGTCGTCACGGATGAAAACGGCTGCGCCGTGAATGCGGCCAAGTTGCTTGCCAACGCCCTGCTCAGCGAACCCTGCGGAAGGTGCGTTCCCTGCCGGGAAGGCATCCGGCGAATGAGGGACATCCTGGTCAACTTGACCGATGGAAAAGGGGAGGAGGGCGACGTGGCGCTCCTGGAATCAATTGCCAGGGGCTTTATCGACGGCGCCCTCTGCACCCGGGTGATCGGCGCCCCCAACGCCGTGCTCGATACGATCGTTCGCTTTCGCGACGAGTACATGATCCACGCCAATGAAAAGCGCTGTCCCGCGGGCGTCTGCAAGGAACTGATCACCTATATCATCGATCCCGAGAAATGCACCGGGTGCACCGTCTGCGCAAGGGTCTGCCCGACGGGTGCGGCCTCCGGCGAGCGGAAGCAGGCGCACAAGATCGATCCGGAAAAATGCGTGAGATGCGGCGTCTGCAGGGATAACTGTAAATTCGAATCCATTTTTGTAAGGTAAAGGCTGATACAATGGTGAATTTGACGATAGACAGCAAGAAGATCGAAGCGGAAGCCGGGCGGACCATACTGGAGGTCGCCCGGGATAACGGCATCGCCATTCCGACCCTGTGCTACAACGCGTCTCTCGGACCTTTGGGATCATGCCGCCTTTGCGTCGTCGAGGTTACGCAGGGGAAAAAGACGCGTGTTGAGGCCTCCTGCGGTTATCCCATCGCGGAAGGTATGGTTGTGGAGACCAAAAGCGAGCGGGTGATGAACGTCCGCCGCCTGGTTCTGCGGCTTCTTCTGGCCCGCTGTCCCGAGTCGGAGCAGCTCAGGGAGATGGCCGCCGGGATGGGCGTTTCAGCGGAGCCCCGCTTCACGCCGGACAAGGACCATTCAAAGTGCATCCTCTGCCGGATGTGCGTTGAGACTTGCGAGAAGGTTGTCGGGGTCTGTGCCATCGGCATCTCCGGCAAGGGGGCGAAAAAAGCCACCTCCGCGCCCTTCATGAAAGAGCCGTCGACCTGTATCGGCTGCGGCGCCTGCGCCTATGTCTGTCCGACGGGCCACATCGAGATGGAGAGCACCGGCGACACCCGGACGATCTGGGGCCGGACCTTCAGGATGAAGAGCTGCAAGGTCTGCGGGCGGTACTTCGCTCCCGAGGACCAACTCGCCTACATCAGTTCGAAGACGGGTGTTTCGGAGGATGATCTGGCGACCTGTATCAGTTGCCGATAGTCGTCTGTTTCAATAAACGCCCGTCATCTCCTCCCGCACCCGGATGGGGGGGATCTTCCTGGATTCCCTGTCACGCGGTGAGGCCACCCGGTATGGCCCCGCCCGCGTGTCGGAAATACGTTGCTTCCGTCTGCTTCCCTTTGTCTACTTCAACCCCGCTTGTATTTCGGGAGAGATATACCACAAGATAACATGATAATGGGGCTCGGGAACCCCGGGGTGGCCGGCGTTGAAGTACATATCGACGTGATCCACTTTTTCCTGGGCCACCTTGAGGTTTCTGAACTCTTTATGGTCGTTGATCTCCTTGAGCGGAATCATATAGACGGAGCTTACCAGACGACCCTTGCGGTCATAGGCCAGGAACGGACCGGCGGGAAGTGTGGACGGATCGACGTAGAGCGACCCCAGTCCGGGAATAAAATCCGGCAGAGGCACCAGGGAGCCGACCTTTTTGTAAGGATCGGGCGGCGGGGCCATTTTGTACATCTCCTTCGCCGCGACCGCGTTTCCCAGGGCGCCGGTTACAACCATGATGCCCGCGGTCAGGATGCCTAAAACCAGAATACGCAGTTTAGCCTGTCCATGGATTTTCATTTGCTCCTCCTTGAATGATGGGTTGGTCCCGCGGGACATTCGACGATGGATTTCCCGCTCTGCCACACGTTTGGAAAACCGTATTTCTTATTCCCAAGCAAAACAACGAGGATTGATTAAGAGGGTAAGGAGAGGGACAAACTACCGGTAATATTGTGAGGCAAAGGTCGAGGACGGTTGGAACGACAAGCGCGGTCGGCGGCCGAAGGCATAGAGGGATATTATGTCGAGGAGCCGTTGACGAAGCCCGCGAAGACGGCGCTTTGAGTCGGAATTGGAATCAGCCGCTGCTCCCGGGGTTATCTTGCCGGTGTCTCGGGGGCCTTTCCGGCG
>JAHFBU010000027.1 GCA_023249795.1 Syntrophaceae bacterium | reverse complement strand
CGTGACGCCTTCCCGCGACGGGCGGCTTCATCCGCTGATCGCCGCCGCCGCCGAACTCAGCGGTGTGACACGGATCTTCAAGATCGGCGGGGCGCAGGCGATTGCGGCTCTTGCCTTCGGCACGGTGTCGATTCCGCGTGTCGATAAGATCGTCGGTCCGGGAAACGCCTATGTGGCGGCTGCCAAGAAGATGGTCTTCGGCCGGGTCGGGATCGATATGATCGCTGGCCCCAGCGAGGTCATGATCATCGCCGATGGGACCGGAGATGCGGCCCATGCGGCGGCGGATCTGCTGGCCCAGGCCGAGCATGACGAGATGGCCAGCGCGGTTATCCTGACGCCGGATGAGGCATTCGCCCGGGCAGTGGCGGCGGAGGTCGATCGTCAACTTGAGGAACTTTCGCGAAAGGAGATCGCCTCCCGCTCTCTCGACGCCTTCGGAGCCACGGTTGTCACGCGCGATTTGGCGGAGGCAGCCGCACTGGTTGACCGTTTCGCGCCGGAACACCTTGAACTGATGGTACAAAATCCACGGGATCTCCTGGCTCAGATCCGGAACGCCGGGGCGATATTTTTGGGGATGGACACCCCTGAGGCCCTGGGCGACTATATGGCGGGACCCAACCATGTCCTGCCGACCGGCGGTACGGCCCGCTTTGCGTCGCCGCTGGGTGTTTACGACTTCATCAAGCGGACCAGCGTTCTCTCATTTTCCCGGGAGGCGCTCGAACGGTATGGGAAAGCGAGCGCCCGCTTCGCCGAGTTGGAGGGGCTGAGCGGTCATGGGGGCTCCGTCCGTGTGAGACTGGGCGCGAAATTTTGAGCGATAAAAAATCTTGACAAAAGGCCGCTGTTGACTAAGATGGGCCTCCGTTTTCGATACACGGAATATTTGAAGAATAGATCTGCGGGCGTAATTCAGTGGTAGAATGTCAGCTTCCCAAGCTGGACGTCGCCGGTTCGAGTCCGGTCGCCCGCTCCAATGTCATCAAGAGGTCACGGATATCCCGTGGCCTCTTTTCTTTTTGGCGTGTCGCTTCATTGCTGGAGAAGAGACGCTCATGGGCAGAACCAAGCTCCTCAACGTGTGGCCCTCTTTTGTCTGTTCGGCGTCCGCCGGGGGTGATTGAGGACGCCTTATTTCCTCTTGCAATGGGTCTGTGTGTGTGTTATCAGCATCGCGAAATCATCGGTTGGATTTGATGAGTGGGCTTTAGCCCACTTTTTTTTTCCGGGGAAGGGATGTTCTTATGCAATCCCATGAAGAGAAAATCCGGCTGCTGGCGGAACCGCTTCTCGCATCCGAGGGGATCGATCTGGTTCTGGCGGAATGCCTGAAAATGCAGACACGATGGCTGGTGCGGATCTACATGGATCGTGAAGGGGGTGTCACCGTGGACGATTGCGCACGGATCAGCAACCAGCTGGGCGATCTGCTTGATGTCCACGACGTTCCACCCGGTCCCTACACGCTGGAGGTCTCTTCCCCCGGGCTGGACCGGCCTCTGGACCGGGACCGGGATTTTCTGAAGTATCGCGGTTCCCGCATCCGGCTCCGTCTGGGGGAAAAGATCGAGGGACGACGCAACTTCTGCGCCAAGCTGCTTGAATATGAAGACGGCTGCGACGGGAAGGTTCTCGTGCTACTGGCGGATGGAATAACCTTCCGGATTCCCCGGAAGGCAGTGACGAGGGCCAATCTGGAGTATGAGTTATAAGAGGGGCATAGGTTATGGGTTACCCTATCACCCTTCGCCGATATCCTGAGAATAATTACGGAGGTTTTTAAATGTTTCCGGAACTGAAACGGCTGATCGAACAAATGGGCAAGGATCGAGGCATTGATCGGGAGATCATCGTGAAGGCCCTGGAGGATGCCATGCTGACGGCCGCCCGCAAGAAGCTGGGGCCGGAGGTCGAACTGGAGGCCCATTACAACGACGAGATCGGGGAAATCGAGGTCTTCCAGTTCAAGATGGTCATGGAAAAGGTTCTGGATCCGGGAAACCAGATCTCCCTGGTGGAGGCGCGGAAGTCCTTTGACGAGGAGGCGGAACCGGGCGACAGCCTGGGCATCAAGATCGAAACCAGCACCTTCGGCCGGATTGCCGTTCAGACCGCCAAGCAGATTATCATCCAGCGCGTGAAAGACGCGGAGCGCGACAACATCTACGAGGAATATCACACCAAAAAAGGGGAGTTGGCGAACGGTTTCGTGCAGAGGTTCGAGGGTGGAAACATCATCGTGAATCTGGGGCGCGCCGAAGGGATTATCCCCGTTTCGGAACAGATATTCAAGGAAACCTATAAACGGGGAGAGCGGATACGGGCCTTTATTTGCGAGGTCAAGAAGATCACGAAGGGTCCCCAGATTATCCTCTCCCGGACCCATCCCGGTTTTCTCAAAGCCCTCTTCGAAGTCGAAGTTCCGGAGATCTCGGAGGGGTTGATCGAGATCGTCAACGTGTCGCGGGAACCGGGGAAGCGCTCCAAGATCTCCGTCAGGAGCCGGGACAAGGATATCGATCCGGTGGGCGCCTGCGTCGGCATGCGGGGAACGCGCGTCCAGAGCGTTGTCCAGGAACTCCGGGGGGAGAAGATCGATATCGTCCCCTATGCGGAGGATCAGGCCAGATATGTTTGCAGCGCCCTCTCTCCGGCAAAGGTGAACAGGGTCTTTGTCGATGAGGATAACCGGGCAATGGAGGTGATCGTTCCCGATGATCAGCTTTCCCTGGCGATCGGGAGAAACGGACAGAACGTTCGCCTTGCCGTTAAATTGACCGGCTGGAAGATCGATGTCAAGAGTGAGTCCGCGGCCGCTTCAAAGGCGGACGAGGGGTTTCAGGCCCTTATGAAAATCTCGGGAATCGGCGAGGTCACGGCCGAGCGTCTGTTTAAGGAGGGGTTGAAAAGCCTCGCGATGCTGGCCGCGGCCGATTCCGAACAACTTGCGGCCATTCCGGGTGTCGGTGAGAAGACCGCCGCAATCTGGATTCAAGAGGCGGGAAAGATAATCGACCAGGAGGTCATCGAAAAAAAGGGCGTTCCGGCTTAGGAAATTTTCGGATGTGAATTTGGATGGGGGAGAGTGTCGGGCATGTCGAAAAAAAGGGTATATGAACTGGCCAAAGAGATGGGGCTGGAAAACAGAGAGCTGATCTCTCGCCTGGAAAAGATCGGTATTGCGGTCAAATCCCATTCAAGCTCGCTCGAAGACGGAGACATGGAGCGGATCAAGGTGGAGTTGCTTTCTCCCGAACCCCGCGAGATGGTTGAAAAGAGAATCAAGTCCACGGTAATCCGGCGGAGGGCCTCCCGCCTGCCGGTCGAAGAGAGCAGTCCGAAGGAGGCCGCCGCTCCGCAGATAGAGGAAGAACCTCCCGCCGGCGAGACGCCTCACGTGGAGAAAGAACCTGAAGAAACGGTCTCCAGGATTTCTCCCAAGGAAGCTCCTGTAAGAACGTCCATCTATCGGGAACCGCCTGTAGCCGGCGTTCCCAGACCCGCGGTGCCCGTGGCGCCTTCCCAGAAGCCGGTGGTTTCCGCGCGAGAACGGGAGCCGGAGCCCAAACCTGCTGCGGTGCCCGTGGACTCTGGCGCGAAAACAGCGGCTCCCGTTTCGGAGCCCCCTGTCGCGGAGCAGAAGGAAATACCCGGCAAGAAGCCGGTTTCCGAAACCATCCAGAAGGCCCCGGAACCGGATAGGAAGCCCCTGTTGGTCCAACCCCCCTCGCTCCGCGAAACCGGACGTCCTTCCGCGGAACAGGCCAGGACCTATCAAAGGCCTCCGGAAGCGCCGAGACCGGCGCCGAGGGGCAGAAAAGAATTTCCCCGCGGACCGGACCTCAAGATCGTCAAGGATGCCGAGAAGGGGGTTCCTCCACGTCCTGAGAAGCCCGGCCGACAGCCGGAAGCGGAAAGACCGAGGAAGAAAGGTGGAAAAGCGCCCGTTGAGGTCCTCATGGGCGAAGCACCGCCACGCAAAAAGGTCTTTATTCAAAAACTGGTTGATAAGAAGGGTCGGCAGATCGACGTCGAAAGGCAGGAACGGCCATCGAAATGGCGTGAAGAAAAGAAGGCCGCGCCGGTCAAGATGCAAAAGACCCTGATCACCACGCCGAAGGCCATCAAAAGGCGGATCCGCGTGGACGAGGCGATCAGTGTCGGAGAACTGGCCAAGAGGATGGGTGTCAAGGCATCGGAGGTGATCAACAAGCTGATGGCCATGGGCCTGATGGTGACCATCAACCAGTCGATTGACAGCGATACGGCCACGCTCATCGCCGCCGATTTCGGCTACCAGGTTGAGACGGCCCAGGCTGAGCGTGAAGAAACCCTGCACAGGGCCGAGGATTCTCCCGAGCATCTGAAACCCAGGGCGCCGGTCGTGACGATTATGGGCCACGTGGATCACGGCAAGACATCCCTGCTGGATGCGATCCGGCAGACCAACGTGATCGGCGGCGAGGCAGGCGGGATAACCCAGGCCATTGGCGCTTATCATGTTCACATCAAGGGGAGGGATATCGTCTTTCTGGATACGCCCGGTCACGAGGCATTCACGGCCATGAGGGCGAGGGGGGCAAAGGTGACGGACATCGTCGTCCTGGTCGTCGCTGCCGACGACGGGGTCATGGGACAGACCGTGGAGGCGATCAACCATGCACGGATGGCTGAGGTTCCCATCATCATAGCCATCAACAAGATCGATAAGCCGGGCGCTGATCCCGGGAAGATCCGTCAGGCACTGACCGAGTTCAATCTGCTTTCGGAAGAGTGGGGCGGTGAGACCATCTTCTGCGAGGTCTCGGCGAAGAAGAAAGAGGGTATCGAGGAACTTCTGGAGATGATTCTTCTCCAGGCCGATGTCATGGAACTCAAGGCCGATCCGGACCGGCCCGCCCGCGGCGTCATCATTGAGGCGAAGCTGGACCGGGGCCGGGGACCGGTGGCGACCGTCCTGATCCAGGAGGGAACGCTGCACGAGGGGGACGCCTTTGTTTCCCGGACCGAATTCGGCCGCGTCCGCGCGATGGTCAACGATCAGGGACGGCGGATCAGCGAGGCCGGACCCTCCATGCCGGTCGAGGTGATCGGCTTTTCGCGCGTTCCCCAGGCCAGTTCGGAGTTTATCTGCGTCGAGGACGAAAAGAAGGCCCGCAGCATCGGCGAATACTGGATCCGGAAGGAAAGGGAAAAGGAGCTCTCCGTCTCCTCCAAGATCACGCTGGAACAGCTCTATCAACGGATGAAGGAGGGGGTCAAGGAGCTCAACGTCATCGTCAAGGCTGACGTCCAGGGCTCCATCGAGGCACTGATCGATGCCCTGAACAAACTCTCCACCCAGGAAATCAGGCTGAGGATCATTCACAGCTCCACCGGGACGATTACGGAAACCGATGTCATGCTGGCCTCGGCCTCCGATGCGGTGATCATAGGCTTCAATGTCCGTCCCGACCCCCGCGTGGCGGAGGTGGCCGGGCAGGAAGGGGTGGACATCAAACTCTATGACATCATATACAACGTCATCGCCGATGTGAAGGCCGCCATGGAAGGTCTCCTGGATCCGATTTTCAAGGAAGTCGTTCAGGGACGCGCCGAGGTACGGGAAATCTTTCGGGTGCCCAAGATGGGGACCATCGCCGGGAGTTATGTCACGGATGGCAAGATTGCGCGGTCGGCCGGTCTTCGGCTGCTTCGGGAGGGGGTGGTCCTCTACGACGGTCGCATCGGTTCTCTGAGGCGTTTCAAGGACGATGCCAAGGAGGTGGCCGCGGGTTTCGAGTGCGGCATCGGAATCGAAGGGTTCAACGATATCCGGGTTGGGGATGTCATGGAAGCGTACGTGAAGGAGCAGATCGAAAGGAAACTTTAGTTTGCGGCCCTCGGGAATCGTGATCCCTTTTGACGGAAGGGACGGATACGGATATCGAAGAAGGGAAGTATGAATAGTTTCAAAAGAGCGGACCGTGTAGCCGATCTCATCCGGATGGAGATCTCTGATCTTCTGCTCAAACAGGTCCGTGACCCGCGGATCGGTTCCGTGACGATCACCGGCGTGAAGGTTACCGATGATCTTCGGACAGCGAGGATCTTTTTCGTCGAACTGGGGAGGGATCAGTGCAGCGAGGAGGTCCAGTCCGGGCTCGAAAAGGCGGCGGGCTTCCTGAGAAGGGAACTGGGCCGCAGGATTAAACTCCGTTACGTTCCGGAGCTTTTATTTTCCTATGATCCGTCCTTTGCCTACGGAAACCGGATCGAGAAACTGATTTCGGAGATTCACCGTGAAGAGGAGGCGCATGCTCCGGAGGATTAGCGAACAGATTGCTCGACACCGAATATTTCTGATCACAGCCCATGAGCGGCCCGACGGGGACGCCCTTGGTTCGGAGTTGGCCCTTTACCACATGCTGCGAAACCTGGGGAAAGAGGTCGCCATCTACAATCAGGACCCGACGCCGGCGAATTACCTCTTCCTTCCTGGAAGCGACAGAATCATCCGTGAACTGCCCCCGCTCGATTCTTTCGAGGTCGCCTTTGTTCTGGACTGCAGCGAACTGGATCGGGTCGGGGGAGAAGCAGCCCGCATCGGAACGATCCCGAATCTGGTCAACATCGATCATCATATATCCAACGGAGGGTTTTGCGAGGTACGGATGATCGATCCTCAGGCGAGTTCGACGGGAGAGCTGATCTTCCGTCTCGCCAGCGATATTGGTTTTGAGGTGACCGGTGAGATGGCGACATGTCTCTATACGGCGATTCTGACGGATACGGGCGGTTTTCGCTACGGCAACACCCGTCAGGGGACCCTTTTGGCCGCAGCGGAGCTGGTGGCCTCCGGCGCTGACCCCCAGCGGATCTCGGAAAATATCTATGAGGCGGATCCGCCCGCCAGGATCCGTCTGCTTGCGGCGACCCTTCCCACGCTGGCCCTCGAAGAGGGGGGGCGGGTCGGTTCCTTGGTCGTGACGCAGAAGGCGCTGGCCGATGCCGGGGCGCTCCCGGAGTATACGGAAGGCTTTGTCGATCTGCCCCGGTCCATCCGCGGGGTCGAGATCTCCATCATCTACGCGGAGCTTCCCGATGGGCGTTTCAAACTGAGCCTGAGATCGAAGGGGAAGGTCAACGTGGAGCGCGTGGCCCGCGTCTTCGGCGGCGGCGGCCATATGAATGCCGCCGGATGCCGGGTAGAGGGGGAACTGCCGGAGGTCCGTAGGCGGGTGATTGAGGCGATCCGGGCGTCCGCCGCGGAAGCATGAACGGCGTCGTCGTCATCGATAAACCGTCGGGGCCGACCTCCCGGGATGTTGTCGAGGAGGTCAGGCTGGCCCTCGGTGTCCGGAAGGCTGGCCATACGGGAACCCTCGATCCGCTGGCAACCGGTGTCCTTCCCGTCTGTCTCGGTGAGGCGACCAAGCTGGTCCAGTTCCTGGCGCTCGACAACAAGGAATACCTGGCGACCCTTCTTTTGGGGGTCCGGACCGATACCCTCGATACCGAGGGTATTGTTCTCACCCAGGAAGAACCCTGCGTGACCCGGGAGCAGGTCGAGGCGGCGGTGAATGGTCTGAAGGGGAAGCGGCTGCAGATTCCGCCCCGCTATTCCGCGGTGAAGGTTCGGGGCAGGGCCCTTTACGAATGGACACGCCGGGGGATTGATGTGGAGGCGTCCGCACGGGAGGTGGAGATTTACGACATCCGGATTGAAGAGATCCGGCTCCCGGAGGTGATCTTCGCGGTCTCCTGTTCGAAGGGTGTCTACATTCGCTCTCTCTGCGCGGAGGTGGGGGAGACACTGGGCTGCGGGGGTTGCCTGTCGGCCCTGCGCCGGACGCGCAGCGGCAACTTCCGCGAGGAGGAGGCCGTTGGCTTGGCGGGTTTGACGGGAGAGGAGAAGCGGGAACGGCTGTCGGCGCATCTCGTGCCGCTGGTGGAACTTCTGCCCGGCCTTGCCGTCATTGACGCGGATCCGCCGCTGGTAGAGAGATTGCGGAACGGTTATCAGCCGGATGGCGAGGTTCTGACCCGCTATCATATTCCTTTTCTTGTCGCCGGAGATGTGATAAAAATCACGACCCATGGCGAACACTTGGTGGCCGTCGCCCGGATGCTCTGCGCTTCGGACGAACTGGCTTCGTGGGGGGAGAAAAGACAGGCAGTCAAGATTTTACGGGTATTCAACGATGGAACGAGGTGCCAAAGACCTTGATACTTGCACGATTGATTTAAGGGAGGGTGAGAACTGTGTTAGATGTAGATAAGAAAAAGAAGATTATCGAAAGTTATCAGTTTCACGAAAAGGATACGGGATCCCCGGAGGTCCAGATAGCCATCCTCAGCGCCAGGATCGAGTATCTGACGGAACACTTCAAGATCAATAAGAAGGATCATCACTCCCGGCGCGGGCTCCTGAAGCTGGTCAGCCAGCGGCGGAGTCTTCTGGATTATGTGAAGAAAAAGGATGTGGAACGCTACAGAGCGGTGATTCAGCGTCTCGGACTCAGGAAGTAACCTGGGCTTTAGGGTGCGACGCATTGTCAGAGAGTAGGAAGTAAGGGGTAAGAAGCAGGCCGCACATGCCTGCTGCCTACCCCCTACTGCCTACTCCTTTCATGCGTCGCGCCGCAAATCAACCATTGAGAGGAAAATATGAGCAAACTGTTCAGTACGAATTTTGCGGGGAGGGATATCTCCCTCAAGGCGGACTATGTCGCGGGGCAGGCGGACGGCGCCATCCTGGCGACATATGGGGATACGGTGGTTCTGGTGACTGCCGTTTCGTTAAAATCGGTTCGAGAAGGGGTCGATTTTCTTCCCCTCACCGTGGATTATCAGGAGATGACCTATGCTGCCGGGAAAATCCCGGGTGGCTTTTTCAAACGGGAAGGACGTCTCAACGAGAAGGAGATTCTGACTTCGAGGATCATCGACCGTTCCATCCGTCCGCTCTTCCCTAAACACTATTTTCACGAAACCCAGATCATGGCGTCGGTCCTTTCCGTTGACAACGAGAACGACTCCGATGTGGCTGCCATGCTGGCAGCGTCCGCGGCGCTCGAGATCTCGGACATTCCCTTCAAGGGGCCCATTGCCGGCGTCAGGGTTGGTCGCGTGGAAGGAGCCTTTGTCTGCAACCCGTCTCAGGCGCTTCAAGGAAAAAGCGATCTCAATCTCTTCCTTGTGGGACGGAAGATCGTTCCCGGCACCCAGGGCCGCCCCTATGACGTGAATCTCGTCATGATGGAAGGCGGTGCGGATGAGGTCGCGGAAGAGGTCATCGTCGATGCGATTGATTTCGGCCTCGAACAGATGCGTCCGGTGATCGACCTTCAGGACAAGATGCGTCAGGAAGCGGGCAAGGCCAAACGGGCTGTACCGGTGCGGGTGGTCGACGAGGCCCTGACCGCGAAGGTATCCGGGGCGGCTCTGACGGGGCTGCAGGAGGGTTACGGCATTGCGAGGAAGATGGAGCGCTATGCCAAGCTCGACGAGGTCCGGAAAAACGCCGTTCAGATCTTGACGGCCGAAGATCCGTCGCTCAAGGGCAAGATTCTGGAGATCATCGAGTCGGTGGAGCGGCGCATCCTCCGCGAGATGATCCTCAAAGACAACCGGAGAATCGACGGCCGTTCCATGGCGGAGATCCGTCCGATCACCTCCGAGGCGGGGCTCCTGCCGCGCGCACACGGTTCGGCCCTGTTCAACCGGGGCGAGACGCAGGCGCTGGTGACCGTCACGCTGGGAACCTCTCACGATGAGCAGCGGATGGATTACATCGCCGGCGAGGAACGGCGCTCCTTTCTGCTCCACTACAATTTCCCGCCCTTCTCGGTCGGCGAGGCCAAGCCGCTCAGGAGTCCCGGCAGGCGGGAGATCGGCCACGGCGGCCTGTCCCGACGGGCGTTGTTGCCCGTGCTGCCTCCCAAGGAGATCTTTCCCTACACGATCCGGGTCGTCTCCGACATCCTTTCCTCCAACGGTTCATCCTCGATGGCGACCGTTTGCGGCGGTTGCCTCGCCCTGATGGATGCCGGGATTCCGATCCGGGATACCGTGGCCGGAATTGCGATGGGTCTTCTGAAAGATGGCGAACAGGTGGTCATTCTTTCCGACATTCTCGGCGATGAGGACCACGCCGGCGATATGGATTTCAAGGTCTGCGGGACCGAAAAGGGTGTGACCTCCCTGCAGATGGACATCAAGATTGATAACCTGACCGGGGACATCCTCCGGCAGGCGCTGAGTCAGGCCCGGGAGGGGAGAGTCTTCATCATCGGCAAGCTGCGCGAGACCCTCACTTCGCCGCGCCAGGACATCTCGCTCTACGCGCCGCGGATCACCACCGTCAAGGTCCGGCCGGAAAAGGTGCGCGATGTAATCGGTTCCGGCGGCAAGAACATCCGCCAGATTGTGGCGGAGACGGGTGTCGAGATCAACGTTGAGGATGACGGCACCGTCACTATCGCCTCCAGCGACGCGGAAGCCGCCGCGCGCGCCGTGGCCATGGTGAAGTGGCTGACCGAAGACGCGGAGATCGGCAAAATCTACAAGGGTACGGTCAAGAAGATCGTCGATTTCGGCGCCTTCGTAGAGATTCTTCCGGGAACGGAAGGGCTCCTGCATATCTCGCAGATCTCCAAGGAGCGGGTGAACAAGGTCACCGATGTCCTCCGCGAAGGGGACGAAGTGAATGTCAAGGTGCTGGAGGTTGACAAGCAGGGGAAGATTCGCCTCAGCCGAAAGGAAGCACTGGGCGAAGATGGTCAATAAGACCATATTAGACAACGGCATCCGGGTCATTTCCGAGGAGATCGGCCATGTCCGGTCGATCTCCATCGGGGCCTGGGTGGAGGGCGGTTCCCGGTGTGAAAACGATAAGACCAGCGGGACGACCCATTTCATCGAACACATGCTTTTCAAGGGGACCGGACGCCGGTCCGCCTTTGAAATTGCCTCCGCCATTGATTCAGTCGGCGGGGTGATGAACGCCGCCA
>JAHFBU010000241.1 GCA_023249795.1 Syntrophaceae bacterium | reverse complement strand
CCGGGCAGAGAATCGTCTGAGGCTTGTACGGCGGCAGAAATTGCGCAACCTTTTCGGCATCGGGGATATCGACCGGCATCATCGTGTGGGAGAGGACGAAGCCGTCGTAGCAGACCATGACGGGGCAGTAAACCTGTTCGGCGATCCGATAGGCCTGGATGACGGTGTCGATGATCTCCTGGTTGTCGCGGCAGTAGATCTGTATCCAGCCCGTGTCGCGCTGGGCGATCGAGTCCTGCTGGTCGTTGAAGATCGACCAGGGGGCGCCGACGGCGCGGTTGACGCAGCACATGACGATCGGCAGGCGCGAACCCGCGGCCCAGTGGAGCTGTTCGTGCATGTAAAGAAGCCCGTGGGATGAGGTCGATGTGAAGACCCGGGCGCCCACCGTGGAGGCGGAGATGCAGACGGTCATGACCGAGTGCTCACTCTCCACCCGGACGTATTCCGCTTTGAGTTCCCCCGACTCAACCCACTTTGCGATGGTTTCGGTGACCGAGGTCTGCGGGGTGATCGGGTAGGCGGAGACGACCTGGACGTTGCAGAGCTTCACCCCGTAGGCGGCGGCCGAGTTTCCCGTCATGATCCGGACGTCGCTCATCTCTTTGCCTCCTCGTTCGTCACCATGGCGATCGCCTTGGCGGGGCATTCCTCGGCGCAGATGCCGCACCCTTTGCAGTATCTGAGATCGATCTCGACCGGGATCCCGGCTTTGACAACCCCTTCCGGGCAGTAGAGCCAGCAGAGGTGGCAGACCATCCGGTTCTTGACCGAGACGATGCACTTCGCGCGATCGATGACCGGCGTCAGGTCCCGCCAGTCGCCCGTATTTCCCGCCTCTCCGGCAGCCGGCTTGCACATGGCGGTAATGTTATCGTCTTTTTTTTCCATAGATCCCTTTCAGGCGGATGGCGTTGTCTTGAGCGATGCCTCTTCATAGGCAGCCCTGACCGCCGCGATATTCGCCGTCGCCGCCTCGCCGGAGAGCTTCCACTTCAGCCCCTTCTCCAGGTGTTCGAGGGAGACGAGTCCCGATGCCCTGGACAGGACGCCAAGCATCGGGGTGTTGACCATCGGTGAGCTTTCCTTGATCAGGCCGAAACGAACGGCGACCGCGGCTGCGTCGAGCGTGGCAATGCACGCGCATCCCGTTATCTTCACTTCATCCGCTTTCTGTGCCGTATTGATCAGGAGCAATCCATTCGGTTTCAGGGAGCCGAGGACGTCGACAATGGCCAGCAGCGAGGGATCGAGGACGACCGCGATGTCGGCCTTCCCGATCTGGGAGAAGGTCCGGATCGGCATGTCGGAGATCCGGGTCGAGGCCGTCAGCGGTGCCCCCCGCCTCTCCGGGCCGAAGGTCGGGGCCGATGTGACCCCTTTGAACCCTTGAAGATAGGCCGATTCGGCCAGGATCTGCGAGGCGATGACGACCCCCTGTCCGCCGCGGCCGTGCCATATCACTTCATACATAGAGTTTTCCTCAAGTCGATACGCCCGGTGAAAATGATTTTGAAATGCCGAACCCATAGAACAAAATCCGGGCCGCTGTCAATCGTAATTTCCCGCGAGGACAATTTGCGGGGTGAAACAGCGCGGCGGGCCGAGAGAAATAGCGGTTGCATAATCTTTATCGAAAGATTTATAAATATCTCGCCTTCGAGTCGACGAACTACGTTATGAATGTACGCAAGGAAAGGTCGCGGATGCACTCGGGCGAACGGTTACCCCCTTGGCGCAACCCGTAGCGTAGGCTATAAAAGGGTAAAGATATGCGGCACCACGATTGGTTGGTCAAGAGAGATGGAAATCGATCCACGCGTTGAGGAGTTCACATTATATTTATAGGTCCGGATGATCGCGGCGGAATTATGAAGAGCTTAAGACGCTTTGTTTCAGATGGATATTCGTATTGCCGGCACTGGTTGTCCGTCCGGATCCAACGCTGGGGCAATGCCGTTTTGCTTGCCGCGCTTTTCATGAAACGAATCGGCGGAATCGTGAGCGGCAGGCTCAGAACGTTATGGGAAAACTTGAGCCGTTCAGGTGCAACCGGATATCCGTATTACAGGCATCCATTGCCCGTCCGCATGATGCACTGGAGCAACGTTGTTTTGCTTGCCATACTCCTGATGAGCGGTCTCAATATTTTCAACGCCCATCCGGCGCTCTACTGGGGCAAGTCGTCTTACAGCGGCGTTCCCCCCTTTCTGGAGCTGCGGGGCATAGAAACCGACGAAGGCGAAGACCATGGCGTCACCCGCATCTTCAGCCACGAGTTCGGCACCACCGGATTCCTCGGAGCCTCCCGAAACGCGGAGGGTGAGCTAGGCGAGCGCGGATTCCCGTCATGGCTTACGATACCCGACTGGCAATGGCTTGCCATGGCGCGGCGCTGGCATCTATCTTTTGCCTGGCTGCTCGTGGTCAACGGCATCGCCTTTGTGATCTATTCTTTCGCGAGCAGGCATCTGCACCGCGATCTTCTCCCCACAAGGCAGGATTGGCGTTCGATCGGCAGAACGATTATCGATCATATGCGCTTTCGGCATCCCACGGGCGAGGCGGCCAAGCGCTACAACGTCCTGCAAAAATGCGCCTATCTGGGGGTGATATTCTTCCTGCTCCCCCTGATGGTTCTGATGGGACTGGGGATGTCGCCGGCGCTGGATGCATTGTCCCCCGGATGGGTGGATCTCTTTTTCGGCCGGCAATCCATCAGGACGATCCATTTTGTCGTCGCCTGGGCGCTGGTGCTGTTCATGGTCATCCACGTGTTTATGGTCATCGTCAGCGGCTTCTGGAATAACCTCCGCTCGATGATTACGGGCACCTACAGGATCGAATCGGAGGCGGATCATGGCCAATAAAGGCAAGATCACCCGGCGCAGTCTCATGACGCGCCTTGTTGCCGGCGCAGGTGTCGTGGTGCTGAGCGGCTGCCAAAAACTTTCGGAGACCGCCTGGTTTCCCAAGGTGCTGGG
>JAHFBU010000001.1 GCA_023249795.1 Syntrophaceae bacterium | reverse complement strand
AAAATACGGAATGATGTGATTGTCCAATGCAACTGCGTCTCATCCTTTCAGCCGCGTCCCTCATGACGGTATAAGTACTTTTTTCTTGACTTTTCGCGCCGGTTCGCCCCATTATTTATCAAACATCCAACATTATTTTTTTGCCTGGGAGGTCGTGCCTGCAATTCGGCAGTCATCTCTTGTTTTCAGTTTTCTTTCGGCGTCTTGCACCAAGCGGTCCGGCCAAACCCGCCACAGAAAGGACAAATCATGAGAAAATTCGCTATTCTATCCGTTTTTGTCTTTGTTATCGCTGTTGTTATATTCCCCGCGTTGCCCACGCCGGCCTTCGCTCAGAGGTCGGATTCCCTGAAGGAGGGGATCGCGCTCTATAACCAGGAAAATCTTGAAGAGGCCATCGTGGCGCTGGCCAAGGCGCGGGGGGAAGATCCGGCTTCGGCTGAAGCGGCCTTCTATCTCGGCATGGCCTACCGTCAGGCCAATGACATCCAGGACGCCTACAAGCAGTTCGAGGATGCCGTGGCCCTCAGGCCCCTTTCGGACAACGCGATCCTCGAATTTATCGAGGCGGCGACTTTGCTGGACAAGTTCGATACCGCCAGCAAGTGGATCGGCGTTGCCGAAGAGCACAAGGTCTACCCGGCCCGCGTCGCCTTTCTCAAGGGAACGTTGCTCGCGAAGCAGGCGAAATACGACGAGGCCGTCGCCGCGTTCGAAAAATGCAAGCAGCTCGATCCTGCCTATACCCAGTCCGCCGATCTCCAGACCGGCATCTGCTATATGAACCAGCGTAAATTCAAACTGGCCCGGAATCGTTTCCAGGCGGCGGTGACGCAAGACCCCCTTTCCGACATGGCCTCCTACGCGCGGCGCTATCAGGATGCCGCGGAGCATTGGCAATACATCGAGCGGCCGCTTCGGGTGACGATCGACGTAACCGCTCAGTACGACTCCAACTACAGGACTCTGGCAGAACCCTACGCCCAAGCCCCCGCAGCCATGACCCATTACCTGGAGAGCCAGGACAGGCAGAGCCTGGTGATGCAGAACGTCGTCCGGCTTGACTATGTGCCCGTCCTCCGCGCACCCTTCATCTTCACGGCCGGATATGCAGCCGCGAATGCGCTCCATCAGCGATACGGCACCGACAACGATACCTTCTCCAACTCCTTCACAATGGCGCCGGGGGTCAGTTTCGAGAAATTCGCCGTCAACCTGGTGGCCAACTACACCCACAATCTGAAGCGCGATCCCGGTTATAACCGCTATTCCGAAAGCGCCAGCGTCGGCCCCCTGTTCCGCTATCTTCTGAGCAATAATCGCATTCTCGAGGCCAGCCTTGCCTTCGTGAGAAAGAATTATTTCCTCGCGGTCCCCGATCCCGCAAACGAGGACCAGTCTTCACGGGGACTGGACGGCTCCCTGAACGGGATCTGGTTCTTCCGGGAGAACGCCCTCTTAAACCTGAAGGTCGGCTACACCAGGGACAATGCCGAGGGCCGCAATTACGACAACCAGGGCTACCGTTTTTCGGCCGGCCTGATCTATCCGCTTCGGGACAAGCTGCGGCTCCAGTTGGGAGGCGATCTCTATCTGCAGGATTACAATAACGAAAACCTTATCTTCGACAACGCGGTCCGCAAGGACCGCACCTACACGGGAACGGTCGGCCTGACCTGGACGATCTTCAAGCAGATGGACGTGACCGCCCAGTACCTCTATACGCGGGTGAATTCCAACATCTACGCCTACGACTATAAGCGGGAGATCTATTCACTGGGGATGGAGCTTAAATTCTAAGGGAAAACCGATCATCGTTCCTTTTCTTAATGAGGGGGTATCATATGAAGAACTTCACGAAATTATTTTGGATCATCACGGTCCTGCTGTTGCTGCCTCTGACCGCCTCCGCCGCCCCGGTGGGAAAGATCACCCACATTGAGGGCAACGTTGATATCACCGCCGGCGACACGGTCCGACCGGCCGGCCTCGGCGAGCCGGTCAACGCCGGCGATGTCCTACGATCCAAAAGCAGGGCCAGGGCCGAAGTGACCTTCCTCGATGGGAATATCCTGCGGCTGGCCGAAGGAACCCGCGTCCGGATCACAGATTACCCGTCCGGGGAGGGCAAAACCACCATCCTGAATCTGTTCAGGGGGAAGACCCAGAATATCGTTTCTTCGTTGGCCAAAAACGCAAGGTATGAAGTTCACACCCCCACGTCCGTCTGCGGCGTGCGCGGAACCAACTTCTTCTCCTTCTTCCACGATGGGGTGAGCGGCTTTGTCCCGAAGGAGGGAACCATCTACGGGTATAACCGCAACATGCCTCAGGATGTGAAAACCGTCACTCCCGGTCAGGCCCTCCTGATCCCTGGGAACAACCAGCCGCCGGTAATTCAGCCCGCGACCTCCATCGAAGTGGATAAGCATGTGTCGGACACGGCCCCCGTCGGGGATAAAGGAGACAAGGACAAGAAAGACGCGGGCGCCTCTGCCGCCCCGGAGGTCCCGATGATTCTGGTGCTGACGCCCACGGAGCCGACGCAGGCAAGCGGCGGGCTTTTAACCGCTCCCGTAATCGGCCCCGGTCCCGGGGAACCGCCCACACCTCCCCCACCGCCCACGCCGCCTGTTATTCCCCCGGAACTGACCGGGACAGGGGTGACGCCGGTGGAAGAACCCCCGCTGACGACCATTGGATACTGGGGCTACGACATGAGCACGAATGGAGAAGCCTGCCTGTTCATGAACAACAACGGCTACGAGGAACATGTCGCGGACGAGTGGGGCCTGATCGGCGCCCGCTCCGCCCCGTGGTCCGCCCCAGCCGTCATCAAGGCTGCGGGAGAGTTCCGGATGGATTCCTCCGGAAGCGACAATGGCGCCTCCGCACCGGGCTTCCTGTTGGGTTCCCCGATCGGCAGCCGCCCGAAGCCGGCGGACATGCCGTGGAATGATTCCGTTTTCGCGGATGGGGATTTCTTCGGCGGAGCCGCGGGAATCATCGGCCCCTACACGGGGACCTCCGGCACGGTCTGGAGCCGCTCTGCAAAGGGGGGGGCGGTAGCCCTCTATCTGAAGGACGGAAAGGCCGGTTGGCTCACAACCTATGCCCCGGGCAGCGCCGTGGGCGGCCTGACCGGCGGGTTTTCTCTCGGCCCGGATGGCGGTACATGGCACCTTGACGGCATCCTGAAGGCAACGCCGATGGAGACGCGCACCACCCTCAGCGATTTTATGCTTCAGGAAAGGGAACTCGGCATCATAGCGGCGTACGGAAACGCCTCCGGAAGCCGGATCCGGGGGGAAGGCGGATTCGGCGCCGCCTTCTTCAACGCCTACGACAGCATGCTTGAAGGGCACCACGACCTTCCCTGGGGGATCTTCGGTTTCTCGATTGGAAATGATTCCGCCGCCTCTTTCGAGGGAACGCCTACGGCTTTGAACGGCAAGGCCATCAAGATCGCAGGCGGCTCCACCGAAGACGGCTTCCTGGCCGGCAAGGTGAACAACCCCGTCTGGACGTCCACCGCTTCCGGGAATGGCGAGATAACGGGTACCCTGTCCGGCGACTATATAAACAATGACCAGTTCGGCGCGTTCAGCGGCCTCTTCTATGGTCTGTATAACGAAGGGGCGGGGGGCTACGGCGGGGGCTGGATCGGCGAAGGGGTGGGAACCTTCTCGGGCCAGACGCTCGCCTTCAGTAGCACGATTCAAGGA
This sequence comes from Syntrophaceae bacterium, assembly GCA_023249795.1. Classification (GTDB taxonomy): domain Bacteria; phylum Desulfobacterota; class Syntrophia; order Syntrophales; family UBA5619; genus UBA5619. The sequence goes on along the minus strand of JAHFBU010000001.1, from coordinate 34,774 downwards.
TTGACGTATGTCGGATCCGGTTCCATTTTCGACACCTTCAGCGGTATCATGGGAGGCTTAAGCCAGGACATCTTCACAACGGGAACCAGTCCGATCCGTTTCCTCGGCATCGACCCTCCCGCAGTGATTCTGGATTCCGCGTTGGGGATGGCTTCTCTTTCAACGGCCGAAATCACCAGCCACATCCCCGTGACTTCGTCATTCGCCGGATCCTATCAAGGCCTCCTCCGCATGGCCACCGATTCCGCCAAGGCCGTTTCGGGCGAGGTTCTGGCCCTTTACCAACAGGGCAATGGCGGCGATGGGGGCATCCTCTGGAGCGATGACGTCGCCGGTACCTACGACACCGAAATCGGTTCCTGGAAAGCCGAAGGAAACCTCAATGCCTACCGGATGCCGGGCGATCTATCGTCATCCATTCACAGATGGGAATACTCGCAATCCTACGCCGCCGGTGAAGTGCCCGTAAAGGCGATCTCCGGCGGGACTGTCGATCTGCGGACATCCCAAACCGTCGTCCTGAACTTCCACGACGAGACCTCCTGGGGAATCTGGCAAAACGTCTCCGGGGGAACCTATGAAGGCGACACCCCGCGCAACTGGTTATCGATCGAGAACAACGTCCCTCTACTGACCCAGGAATGGGACAGCAGTTACGGCATCCAGTACCAGCTCTACAACATGGCCGCGCCGGTAAACGGCGTCTCCTCGGGAACCGTGGTGGGGGTCCGCAGCGTATGGAATCAACTGATGCCCTCGGAGTCCACCCCCGAATCCTTCACGTTGGTCATGGGCGGCAGCGTCGAGGCCCTATTCGATCCCAATTCCACGCCTCTGGCCTGGACCGCCATCTCCCAGGGCGGCGGCATGAGGTCGGAAACCTTCCTCGGCATGCTGTCCGAAATGACCGACAGCGGGCGGGCCGATTTCGAGCGCGCGCTGAAGATCCCCGCCTTCGATGTCGGAATGGCCAACCTCCGCGGCAACAACGGCAACCTTTATGTGGGTATGGACAACATCAAGTTCTTCCGCTTCCAGAACGAGGCAAACCCACAGCTCTGGGCAACAAACAATGTCTACGGAAGCTACACCACCGATCCGACGGTCGGTACCACCGTGACGCTCACCAGTTCCGGCAACCTCGTCGGCCTGAACCATACCTTTGAGGTCGAGCAGTGGGACACGCCAAACAATGGCTGGGGCGCCTCCATCTACAACAACGGCGCCACCGACACGGGAGGAATCCTGACACGGACTGAAACCCGGACACTGCCCGAGGGTGCCACCGCCACGATACCGATCTCGGCAATGACCGGCCTGGCGGCGGGTTCGATCACCCCGGGCGTAAACAACACGGGTCTTCCCGGCACCGGTTCCTTCTCCGGCACGGCGGCGGGGGTGGTGGAAATTTCAACGGAGGCACCGCGGATCAATGTCTATTTCCCCTATTCATATCCGGCGACGCCCGGGGAAAGCACCGCCGCGGGGAGGCTTCTGGAGAACCTGAACAGCACGACCAACATCGGCTCCATCACCCTGACGCTGGAGTACGACCAGACACCGGGACAGGAAACCCCCTACCTTGCCCCGCAACAGGAGATCGGAACCCTTGTCGGCCGAATGCAGAACGGCAGCAACGTTACGGGACTGATCACCAGTATCCCCGGCTCCTGGGAGGGCGCCCTGAGTGGCCTCTATGCCGATGCGACGGGCGTCGGGCTTTTTCTCGGTTATCTCGACGGGACTTACAATGACGCCAATGGGAGACTGACCGCAAGCGGCGGCCTGACCCGAACGCCCGCTCTTACGACCGCCACAACGGGATTGACCGGCGTTTCGCCCGCTCTTTTCGAACAGATGGGCCTGGACGTCCCCGGCGTTTCGGCGGTGCTGGTGGGAGGGCCCGGCCTTCCCGCTTATATCTGGTCCGGCGTCGTTTCCGCCGGAAGCATCCTGGACGGCGCCGGCGCCAGCCAGAACTACCTCTCGTCCGACGGGTCAAAATTCCTTTCCGCCTGGGCCGTGAACAGGATCAATGACGATAACGGGTTCTACTACAGCGCGGCGGGAAATGCCCCGACGACATGGGCGGCCAAGTACGGGCACGCCGGTTACAACTACGCGGTCCAGGAAGGGGATGATCCCTATCCTTACTTCATCGTAGGCAATGTCACCGGGTATAACACAGGGGTGGGGACGGAGACCGATCCGACCCGCCTGCGCCTGTCGGGACGGAACCTCCTCTACATCACACCCGGATACAACCAGTTCAAGGGAACGGGCAACTTCGAAGCAGGGCTCCCCGGATCCATGGGCTACATCAATTTCGAGTCATGGGAGAGCGATCCCTATTACGGCGGCAACAGCGGCGGCGCAGGGACCATCGAACTGGCCCCGACGGCCTTCGGCGGATACTGGGGCTATGCCATAAATAATTGCCTGTACATCAACGACAACGGCTACGAGGAGCACGTCGGCGACGAGTGGGGCCTCATCGGCGCCTGGACCGCCCCGTGGAACGCCCCCGCGGCGATCAAGGTGGCGGGAGCATACGGGATGGATTACGCCGATTACTTTGAAAGCTCCGCGCCGAATGCCCTCCTGTTGAGTTCACCGGTCGGCAGCCGCCCGGATCCGGCGAATTCTCTCTGGAATGAGCCGCTTTTCCAGGACGGCGATTTCTTCGGCGCCGTCGCGGGAAGGCTCCTCTCTCACGTCGATCCCGAGAACGGCGTCTGGGAACGGACGGCGAACGGCGCGCTGGCGGCCATCTATGTCAAGAACGGGAAGGCGGGACTTCTGTCCACCTTCACCCCGGGCGGCAGCGAGGGGGGCCTGACGGGCGGGTTTTATCCCTACCCGGTGGAGAACGGTATAGAATACGGTTACTGGTCCCTCGACGGCACCCTGACGGCTACGCCGATGGAGACGCGCACCACCCTCAGCGCATTCACCCTTCAGGAAACGGAATATGACATCAGGGCGGGATACGGAAACGATTCCGGAAGCCTGATCCGGGGCCTGGGCGGGATCGACGCCTTCTACTTCAGCGCCTACGACAGTGAGCGGGAAGCAACCTTCAATCTTCCGTGGGGGGTCTTCGCTTTCTGGATCGAGGACGGATATCAAGACCATGGTTCTGGGACAGGTTCTTCTCATCCCTTCGACGGAAAAGCCATCAAGACCGGCGGCGGTTCCACCGAAAGCGGTTTCTGGATCGGCAAGGTAAACAGCCCCGTCTGGACGTCCATCGGGGAAGGGAACGGCGAGATTACGGGCGTCACTTCCGGCGACTACATGACCATGGACCAGATCGGCACCTTCAGCGGCCCCTTCTATGGCTTGTACAACGAAGAGTCGGACGGCGACGGAGGCTTCAGCGGAGGGTGGATCGGCGAGGGGGTGGGGACCTTCTCGGGCCAAATGCTCGCCTTCAGCAGCGCCATCGACGGCTCCACATTCAAGACCGTGGTTTCCGGTTACGGAGAGTCTGTGAACCTTCAACAGGATCAGTATTATTTCAGCGGCATCATGGGCGGCCTGAGCTTAAACCTTTTCGCATCCGGGACGAGCCCGATCAAGTTCCTCGGCCTCCTGGGCAACAAAGAGGTGGGATCTCTCCCGACCGTGCCCTTTGTCGCCGCGAGCGCAATTTTCAGCCACATTCCCGTAACCTCGACGTTCACGGGATACTATGAGGGATTCGCCGGAGTCGCCGCCGATTCCGCCAACGTCGTTTCCGGCGGCATCATGGCCCTTTACCAGCAGGGCTACGGCTACGGGGGCATCCTCTACAGTGATGACATCGCCGGCACCTACGCCCCCGAGATCGGTTCCTGGAAAGCGCAGGGAGACATCAATGCCTACCAGATGTCAGGCTATCTATCGTCATCCACCATAAACACCTTGGCATACACAAACAATTCGCAGACGTCCCAGACAACCATCCAACATTTCCCCGGTGAATCATGGGGAATCTGGCACAGGGTATTCGGGGGTTTCGATGACACATCCGCGGGAGGCTACGGTACGGGATCTCTCGGGGGCTACCCTTCCCTAATCGGGGGGGATCCCCTTGATTTCCGTAGCAACATCTCGTCGGTCGAAGAAAACATACCCCTTCCGTCGCCTTGGGCTGGCGGTTATGGCAGCGAGTATCTGAACTTCAGTATGGGTGCTTCGGCCAACGGCGTCTCCTCGGGCACCGTGGCGGGAGCCGAGGCCAGGTGGGGAGAAAAAATGACCGCCGAGTCCATCCCCGAATCCTACACGGTGGTCATGGGCGGCGGCGTCAAGGGGATCTTTGATCCCACCACGACACCGCTCACCTGGACCGCCATTTCCCAGGGCGGTTACATGAGAACTGAAAACTTTATCGACAAGCAGTCCGGGATGGCCGACAGCGAAAGGGCCAATTTCGAGCGAGCCACGAAGATCCCCGCCTTCGACGTCGGGATGGCCAACCTCCGGGGCAACAACGGCAACCTTTACGTGAACATGGACAACATCAAGTTCTTCCGTTTCCAGAACGAGGAGGGTCCGCGGATCTGGGCTACAAACAATGTTTATGGAAGCTACGCCGCGGATCCGTCGGTCGGCACCACGGTGACGCTCAGTAGCTCCGGCAACCTCACGGGGTTGACACAGACATTCGTAGTGAAGCAGTGGGACACGACAAACAACGGCTGGGGCGCCGCCCTTCACAATCTCCAAACAGACACCCCCGGGACGCTGGCCCGAAGCACCACCGACACGGCAAGACTGCCCGCGGCGCCGACGGCGATCCACATTTCGTCGATGCCGGGCGCGGCGGCGGGGACGATCACCCCGGGCGTGAACAACACCGCCGCTCACGGCCAATCCCTCCCCGGCACCGGTTCCTTCTCCGGCACGGCGGCGGGCGTCGTCGTGAAGGGTGAGTAATGCATAACCTCAGACTGGGGCGCGGTCCTTCGACACCGCGCCCCAAAAATCGCCTTGACAAATGTTTTTCGTTCCGGTAGGGTCCGGGCCAGCCATCGGAACGGAAGGGTTAATTGATGAAACAAACAACATTGTCGAACAGCTTGCTTCTCGTCATTCCCGTCGTCGTACTCGTACACACAGGGGCTGCTGCTCGGCGTCTTTGATGAAATGTTAAGGACGAAAGCCGCAGACCCCGAAAGGTCCGCGGCTTTTCTTTTTTTATAAAGCCGCGGTTCGGAAGAATCGACGGCTTTTTTATTTACGGAAAGGAACAGGTCATGGATACCATCGGTGCGGACATTGTTGTGAAAACCCTGTTGGAGGAAGGGGTGGAGGCGATTTTCGGCTACCCCGGCGCCAACACCCTGCCGCTCAACGACCGGCTGACCGGCAGCCGCATCCGGCACTACCTGATGCGGCACGAGCAGGGGGCAGCCCATGCCGCCGACGGCTATGCCCGCGCGACGGGCAAGGTGGGGGTCTGCCTCTCCACATCGGGTCCCGGCGCCACCAACATGGTCACCGGAATCGCCACCGCCTACATGGATTCGACCCCCATGGTCGCCATCACCGCCCAGGTCAACAGCGACCTCTGGGGCCGTGACGCCTTTCAGGAGACGGACATCATCGGGATCACGATGCCCATCACCAAGCACAGCTTCATGGTGCGCGATGTGAACCAAATTGCCTCGTCTTTCCGGCAGGCCTTCGAGCTCGCCGGCTCCGGACGGACGGGTCCCGTCCTCGTAGACATCCCGAGAGACATCCTGAGCGCCCCCTGCGGCGACCAGCCGAAGAGGAGACCGGCCGCCCCGCCATCGAAACCCGCCGGGAATCCGGAGCAGATCGAACGGATCGCGCAGGCGCTGAGCCGGAGCGAGCGGCCGGTGATCATCATCGGCGGCGGTGTCAAGCTGGGCAACGCCTGCGACCGCGCGACCGAGTTCGTGCAGACGGCGCAGGTTCCGTTCGTAACCACGATGATGGGAATCGGCTCGGTCGCGACAACGAACGGGTTCAACCTCGGATTCATCGGCACGCACGGAAACGAATTGGCCAACCGGACGGTCCACCAGGCCGACTTTATTCTCGCCCTGGGGACCCGCTTCACAGAGCGGAGTACCTCCCGCATCGAGGAGTTCGCCCCGCTTGCCACCGTCGCCCAGATCGACATCGATCCCACCTCCATCGGCAAGAACATCAGGGTGGATCTCCCCCTTGTGGGGGATATCCGGGAGGCGCTTGCGGCGCTGATCCCGCTGATCGTTTCCAGGGAACGGAAGGCATGGCAGGAACGAATACGAACGGACCGCCAAACCCTGGGAGAAAAACTCATTGATGGCGGGTGCGGCCAGGCGGGGACCCTGATCCGAAAGATCCAGGCCGCCATGCCACGGGAGACGATCGCCGTCGCGGACGTGGGGCTCAACCAGATCTGGACGGTCCGCACCTGGCAGAGCCATTCTCCCCGCAGCTTGCTTACGAGCGGCGGCATGGGGACGATGGGCTTCTCCCTTCCGGCCGCCATCGGCGCCAGGGTGGGCGCCCCGGACCGGGACGTGGTCGCCATCTGCGGCGACGGCGGGTTTCACATGAACATCCAGGAACTGGCGACGATCAGCACCTACCGCCTGCCGATCAAGATCGTCGTGATCAACAACGGCCACTTGGGAATGATCCGGCAGATGCAGGACCTCTTCTACGAAGCGCGTTTTACAACCAGCTTCCTGGGAGACACGGTCGATCTGACGGCCGTGGCAAAAGGGTTCGGCATCCAGGCCGAGCGGGTTGCCATGGACGAAGACCCGGAGGAGGCGATTGCCCGGATGGCTTCCGCCCCGGGCCCTTATATGCTGGAGGCCATGGTCGATCCGAACGCCTATGTCTATCCGATCATCCCTCCGGGCCGTTCCAATGTGGAGATGATCTGTGGAAAATAGAATGGTAGAATGAGTGGTCCATGCCCTTCACCCGGGTGCCGTATATTTCCGGCCGTTCTCCTCCTCCGCGGCAGCACGGTGAACCGAGAAATCTCCGATGCGCCCTTCGGCGAAGTCCTTGGACCCATCGAAGCGAAGGGAAAAGAAAGGAATAAGGAATATGGCTATTGAGGAACGCACCATCTCGATGCTCGTGAACAACCAGCCGGGGGTTCTCTCGCGGATTGCCGGCGTCTTCAGCAGTCGCGGTTACAATATCCGAAGTCTCTGCGTCGCCGAGACGATCAACCCGGAAGTCTCCCGGATTACGCTGACCAGCCGGGCGGAGAGCGACTTTACGGAGAAGATCAAAAAGCAGCTCGACAAGCTCGTGGACATCATCTCCGTCACGGATTTCACCGGCGCCCCTTCAGTGCAGCGGGAACTGATGCTCGTCAGCCTCCTGCTCACGGTGGAGAACCGCCGGGAGGTCCTCCGGGCGGTCGACCTCTTCGGCTGCCGGGTAGTCACGATGAGCGAGGACCACCTGATTCTGGAGATCACGGCAAACAAGGACAAGACGGCGGCGATCCTGAAATATTTTGAACCTTTCGGCGTGGAGGAGATGAATAGAACCGGCGCGATAGCCGTCTTCCGCCAGAAGCGGGAGGGATAGGATTCCAGTCGCGTACAGCGGGAACACCTTGCAGCAAGGTGTTCTCGGAATGAATGAAGACGGGGTCGGGCGACCCCTTTTCCCGGGGCCGATGCACACAGGCCCCGTTCATATCAACAAAGGAGAATATCATGGCAAAAATCAATTTCGGCGGGGTGTGGGAAGATGTGGTGACGTCCGATGAATTTCCATTGAGCCGGGCGCAGGAAGTGCTGAAGGGCGAGACAGTTGCGGTGCTCGGCTATGGCGTGCAGGGACCGGGGCAGGCGCTCAACCTGCGCGACAACGGCATCCATGTGATCGTCGGACAGCGCGAAGGAGGCGCCACGTGGAAGAAGGCCGTCGAGGACGGCTTCGTTCCCGGGGAGACCCTCTTCCCCATCGAAGAGGCGGCGAAGCGGGGAACGATTATCGAATACCTGCTTTCCGATGCCGGCCAAACACAGATGTGGCCGACGATCAAACCCTACCTCACGAAGGGAAAGACCCTCTATTTTTCACACGGCTTCTCGATCACCTACCGGGAGCAGACCGGCGTGATTCCGCCTCCGGACATCGACGTCGTCCTCGTCGCCCCCAAGGGTTCGGGACGCTCGCTGCGCACCAACTTTCTCGACGGGAGCGGACTCAATTCCAGTTACGCAATCTTCCAGGACGCATCAGGGAAGGCGACCGAGAAGACCATTGCTCTCGGCATGGCCATCGGTTCGGGCTACCTCTTCCCGACTACTTTCGAGAAGGAGGTGTTCAGCGACCTCACGGGCGAGCGCGGAATCCTGATGGGCGCCCTGGCCGGCGTCATGGAGGCGCAGTACAACGTGCTCAGGAAAAACGGCCACAGCCCGAGCGAGGCCTTCAATGAAACGGTGGAGGAGCTGACGCAGAGCCTCATCCGTCTCGTCGCGGAGAACGGGATGGACTGGATGTATGCCAACTGCAGCACAACCGCCCAGCGAGGAGCGCTGGACTGGAAGGGACCCTTCCGCGACGCCGTCGCACCGGTCTTTGAAAAGCTCTACGAGAGTGTCCGTTCCGGCGAGGAGACGCGGATCGTCCTGTCGGTGAACAACGCCCCCGACTACCGCCAGAAGCTCAACGCGGAGTTGGAAACGATGCGGAACACGGAGCTGTGGCAGGCCGGCGCCGCCGTCCGCGCCCTACGTCCGGAAAACCGGAAGCGCTAACAACTCGGCGGGGACATGCGGGGACACCTTGCCGCAAGGTGTCCCCGGAACGCCGGTTTGCTTACGAAACCGGCAACGGTCGTCTTGTATCCCGGGAGTCCGCCCTGCTCTGAAGGAGTCCACGGTGGCGATAATCCTCGCCTCCAGGGAATGGCCTCGCCGGCAAAACGCTCCACGTATTTCCGGATGCCCATGCCCATCACAATGGCAATGGCAACGGGTCTCGATCAGACTGGGGATGTCGCAGCGCAGCCCCGGCGGTATTTTTCGTCGAGCATCCGGTCGATGCTCTCCATGACGACCTGAGTCACACCCTCGAACTGCTCCCGGTAGCGCTGCTGCGATTCCCGAGAGAGGAGGCGGAACGGCTCGCCGATCCGGAAGGGCTTGAGCTGATCGTGCACGGAAAGCGGCTCGCCGATCCGGTAGGTGATCCGGCCGCTCCGCGCAAAGGGGAGGCTCCCCCGATACACCTCTTCGGAGTTGTTGCAGGCGACGGGGACGATCCGCTTTTCCGTATGCAGGGCGAGTTGGGCAAGGCCGGTCCGGCCCTCGGCCAGCTTCACGGAGCGGGTTCCCTCCGGAAAGATGATCACATTGAGCTTCTGCTCGCAGAGGGCCGCGCGGCTCACTTCCGCAACCTTCTCCATGACCCCCTCGTATTGCGTCCTGATGAACTCCGCAAACTGTTCGCCCATCGACTGGAGCGTCTCGATGGCGGCCCGCTCCTGCGGCCCGCCATCCGCGAGACGGCCTTCGATCATGTCCTTGACCGCGCGGTAGAGACCCTTGTCCATCTTGCGGTTGAACATCTTCCGGTAATACTCCTCGATGAGATATCCCATCGACGGCACGGGGATGAGGTTGCAGAAATCCAGTCCCTTCGCAAGGAAGGCATTCTTGTAGTATTTGGCCTTCACCCAGACCGTCGTGAACGGGAACTCTCGCGCCTTGAAGAGCTTGTACTGAAAGGGCCAGTAGTTGAACCGGTCGGTGTGGTTCATGGCGAAGATCACGCTCTCACCGCGGGGAATCCGTTCGATGTTCTCGATCCGGATGTCCACCCTCTGAAAGATGCGGTAGTTGGGCAGAAGCAGAAAATTCGCAACGATCTTCTGGCCGAGCGGCCGGGAAACCAGTCTGATTTTATTCAGATACTCGACGTCGATCATCTGCGCTCCTGTTTCAGGTTTCCTCGCCTGTCATCAGTCTGCGGACGCGCTCCAACTCCTGGGGCGTGTCCACCTCGACGGAGTCGTGCGGCGTGATGACCACCTTGATCCGGTGGCCGTGCTCGATAGCTCGGAGCTGTTCGAGCGCCTCCAGCCGCTCCAGCACCCCCTCGGGCAGCGAGATAAAGGTGCGCAGGAAACCGCGACGGTAGGCGTAGATCCCGTGGTGTTTGAAGTATTCGGCCTTGTTCCCCCGGTCTCGGACAAAAGGAATCGTGGCGCGGGAGAAGTAGAGGGCGAACTGGTCACGGTCGAAGACGGTCTTGACCGCGTTCGGATGGGTGATCTCTTCGTCGCGGACAATCCGGTAGATCAACGTGGACATGGGAATCGTCAAATCGTCCAGGAGCGGCTGCACGACCTCGTCCACCTGCGCCGGTTCGAAGAGCGGCTGGTCCCCCTGGATGTTGACAACGATGTCCTCGTTCCGCAGCCCCATCGTCTCGACCGCCTCAGCGATCCGGTCCGTGCCCGAACGATGTTGCGCGGAAGTCATCACCGCCCGGCCGCCGAAGGCCCGGACCGCCTGGAAGATCCGCTCGTCATCCGTGGCCACGGCCACGGATGAGACGCACCGCGCCCGCAGGACCCGCTCATAGACGTGCCGGATCATCGGCTTTCCGCAGAGCTCGGCGAGCGGCTTTCCTGGAAAGCGGCTTGATTCGTAACGCGACGGGATGATGCAGACAACATGGACGGGCATTGTTACCCTCTAACGGAAACAATTTAATTCAATGCCGCTTGTCACCCCGGCGTCCGCCGGGGTCCGGAACTTTTTTAAACTGGCTTCCCGCTTTCGCGGGACTGACAACCTCTACAAATAGCGATCGGCCGCAATCAGGTGCATCACGTAATCCGCGACCGTTTCCTCCAGCGGAGCAAAGACGACCGGGCAACCGGCGGCCCTAAGTTTGTCCATTTTCGCCTCGGTAAAATACTGGTACTGTCCCCGGATTGCCTCCGGGATCTCAATGTAATCGATGGCCGGCGACAGGTTCATCGCGGTGAAGACCAAACCGATCAGGTCGTTCCAGGTCCGCGCCCGTCCCGTCCCGAGGTTGAAGATCCCGTTCGCTTCCTTGTGGTTCAGAAGCCACCAGAGGATCTCGACGCAGTCCTTGACATACACGAAATCACGCATCTGACCGCCGTCGCTGTATTCCGGCTTGTACGATTTGAAGAGGCGCACCTTTCCCGTCTCACGGATCTGATGGAATGCCTTGAAGATCACGCTGGTCATGTCGCCCTTGTGATACTCGTTCGGGCCAAAAACGTTGAAGAATTTGATCCCGGCAACTTTGTCCGCTATCCCTTCGCGCAGCACCTTCAGGTCGAAGAGCTGCTTCGAGTAGCCGTACATATTGATCGGCCGCAGGCTGCGGGTTGTATCATCCTCGTCGGAGAAACCCTGTGCGCCGTCGCCGTAGGTCGCCGCGGAACTCGCGTAAATAAACCGTATCTCCTGGGCAAGCGTCCATTCCGCAAGACAGCAGGTGTAATGGAAGTTGTTTTCAATGAGGTAGTCGGCGTCCCGTTCCGTCGTCGAGGAGCAGGCCCCCATGTGGATGATGGCCTCAACGGGAAAAGGAACCTCGTCCGCCTCCACCATGGAGAGAAAGGTCTCCTTGTGGAGATAGTCCGTGTAGCGGCGTTTGACAAGGTTCTTCCACTTCTCGTCTGTCCCCAATTCGTCGACGATGATGATGTCGCCGATCCCCTCGGCATTGAGTTTCGCAACGAAGGCACTTCCGATGAACCCGGCCCCGCCGGTAACAACGATCATATTGATCTCCTACAGCACTTTTGCCGCGTTCGTGATCGCCTTGCGCATCGCCTTCATCCTGGCCGCAGGCATCTTCACCGAGATCCCCATGACCAGTGTCCGGCCGAGAAGATCTTCCGCGTTCGGAATCGCCTTGCGGTTGTAGTTTACTTTCCCGTTGCGTTTATCCGTAAAAGGATTCTTCGTCTGGGCTGTTGACTTCGCCAGGAAATGTTCCCAGTTGGGAAGGTAGTGCCAGAAATTCTCCTTGAAACAGACCGTGTCGAGACCTTCCTCCTTGAGAGCATTCTGAAAGGCCTTCGTCTGCTCCGCATGGGGCAGGTTGAAGGCGAGGAAGGTCGCCGAATCCCCTTCCGGGTCGGCCATCCCGCGGAACTTGATCTTCGGAACCACGGAGAGCATCTCCATAACGGCCGCCTGGTTCTTCCGCTGCGCGGCGATCACCCGGTTGAGTTTTCCCAGTTGGGCCAGGCCGATCGCCCCCTGAAACTCGTTCATTCGGTAATTGAAGCCGAGAATCGTCCGTCCGTCGAGCGCCCGGCTAACGGTGGAGACGTGATCGTGGCCGTGATCGTGATACCATTCGGCGCGGTGGTAGAGGTTGAGGTCATTGGTGATGACCATGCCTCCCTCGCCGGTCGTGATCGTCTTGTAGTGGTCGAAGCTGAAGGTACCCATGTGGCCCAGCGAGCCGAGCATCTTCCCCTTGAAGCTCGCCCCCAGTCCCTGGGCGGTATCTTCAAGGACGAAGAGTTTGTGTTTTTTGGCCACCTTCAGAATCTTGTCCATCCGCGCGGGCGCCCCGCACATGTGGACGGGTATGACCGCCTTGGTGCGCGGCGTGATCTTGTTGGGAATATAATCGGGATCGAGGTTCAGGGTATCGTCGATGTCCGCCATGACGGGGATGCCGCCGACCTCAAGAACCGCCTCGTAGGTGGCCATGAATGTGAAGGCGGGGCAGATCACCTCATCGCCGGGCCCCACGTCGAGCGCCGTGAGCGCGACCTTGAGGGCCGACGATCCCGAGGTCACGCCTAAAGCATACGGCGTCCCGCAATACTTCGCGAAGGCCCTCTCGAAATCCCGAACCTTCCAGATCCCCTGCCGTTCCTTGTCGAAGGCGTATCTTGCAAAGACGCCTGTTTTCAGGACCTCCATGACCTCCCTGATCTCTTCCTTACCAATCACTTCCGCACCGGCCATAACCTTTTTCTCCTTTGTCCGGAAAATGGGGACATGATGCCGCATCGTGTCTCCATTTTCATGTTTTATGAATAGCACTCCTGATAAATCTCTACCATATCCTCCAGGGTCATCTTGCAGGGGTTGTTGGCCAGGGGTCGGGCGACCGTCATCGCCGCTTTCGCGAGCTCGTCGAAATCCTCCTGCGGGATGCCCAGCTCCTCGAGCGTCGTGAAGATGCCGCAGTCCTCGATCAGGTCCTCCACCGCCTCCACCGCCAGATAAGCTGCCTCCCGGATGGGCATATCATCGACAATCTCTCCCATAATTTCCGCGATATCGACAAACTTTTCCCGTGCTCCCGAAAGATTGAACGTCATCACCCGCGGAAGCATGATCGTATTGGCCAGGCCGTGGGAGACCCCGTATTTTCCACCGAGCGGGTAGGAAAGGGAGTGGACCGCCGTCACGCCCGCATTGGCAAGACCGAGCCCGGCATAGAGGCTTCCCAGAAGCATCGCTTCTCTCGCCTCGATATTCGTCCCATCGTGGACGGCTGTCCGCAGGTTGTCGGAGATGAGGCGGATCGCCTCCAAAGACATTACTTCGCTCATGGGTGAGGCGTTGACCGAGGTGTATGATTCGATCGCGTGGCAGAGGGCGTCGATTCCCGTCGCCGCCGTCGGATGGGGCGGAAGGGTCAGCGTCAGCTCAGGATCGAGCAACGCCAATTCCGGATAGAGATAGGGGCTGTTCATCCCCTCCTTCTTTTTGAGTTTCTTCCGGATGAAGACGGCCGTGAAAGTCACCTCACTCCCCGTCCCGGAGGTTGTCGGAACCATGATCTTCGGGAGCCCCGGACCGGGTACCTTGTTCAGCCCAAGATAATCCTCAGCTTTCCCGCGATTCCCCGCAAGGACGGCAATCGCCTTGGCAAGGTCCATTGCGCTCCCGCCGCCGATTCCGACAATCCCGTCGCATTTCTTCGTCAGTGCAAGTTTGGTCCCCTCATTGGCCAGTTCAATGGGCGGCTCCGGCGCCGCCTTGTCAAAGAGGACAAAGCCGATCTTCGCCTTCTCCATGAGGGCGGATACCTTCGCTCCAAAACCGGCCCCGGCCAGGTTCCCGTCGAGAACGACCAGCGGCCGACTGACCTTCAGCTCCGCGAGGTGCTCCGCCAGTCCGGCGAAGCTTCCGTTTCCGAATACGATCTTTTTGGCGCCCGTAAAAGAAAATGTTTTCATGACCGGTTCTCCATATTTATGGCGTATTCTGTCATAATAATGTCACGACTGTGAGCGGACTGCATACGAGCCCGGCAGCGGAAAGTCAAGAAGATTTGCGCTCCTTGTGGTCCCCGTACCACTCGATCTGCCGGCAGATCCCCCGTAGGATCTTGATCTCCCGGGCCAGCAGGGTCGTCCTCGAAAACAGGCGGCGAAGGTGCATCATCCAATAGTCGGGGTTGTCCGGCAACAGGAACCCGATGGCAAGCAACGTCTCCTTGAGCTTCGCATACATCCCCTCCAGTTCCTTCGCGCTGGCCAGCTTCGGTGCGATGCCATCCTCTTTTTCCATCCGCGCAATCAGCAGTTCGTAACAGATCACCATGACCGCATGGGAGAGGTTCAGGGATTTGAACCCCACGGTGGGAATCGTGACCACGGTCTGGCAGAAACGGAGGTCGTCGTTCGTGAGCCCCGTGTCCTCCGGACCGAAGAGCAGCGCGATCTCGTTTTCCTGGGAGATGCCGACCAATATCTCGGCCATCCGGCGGGGACAGACGACGGGCCCCCGGCCAGATCCATGCCGTGCCGTCGTCCCGACAACCCAGGAGAACCCCGCCAGCGCCTCGTCGAGGGTGTCGAAGTGGCAGATACCCTCGACAATCTCCTTCGCCACGTGGGTTGCCATCTGCCGGACGGCCTCATCATCCAGATTTCGGTTCCCTACAACAATCATCTTTCCGATCCCCATGTTCATGGCGCAGCGGGCCGCGGACCCGACATTTCCGGGAAATTTCGGCCCTTTCAAAACAAGGGTCACGTTATCGAGTTTCGCCTTGACCAAGTGGTTGCCCGTCCCTTTTTGTGACTTCCCTCTCCGCTATGGACTCTGCCCCTGTCTGCAATGCCTACGTATGGCAAGGAGGAGTTTCTTATATAAGGGTTCGACGGTTTGATGCAACGGAAAATTGGAAGGGGATTGACAACGGCGGGAGGCTCTGTCAAAAGAGAGACATGGATGATCCTTGGATCAACACCTTGGCGGTTGGGGCGGCGGCCATCGGCGTCCGCCTGGAGCCGGCGGATCTGAAGCTCTTTGCCTCCTATCACAGGGAACTCCTTCTCTGGAACCGGCGGATCAACCTCGTCTCGGAGGGCTCCGCGCAGAAGATCGGCATCCGCCACTTTCTCGACTCCCTGACACCGGCACCGTATTTGGACCGCCCGGATGGCAGCCTGATCGATATCGGGAGCGGGGGCGGCTTTCCGGGGATCCCTCTGCGGATCGCCCTGCCCGGTTTGCAAGTGACGCTTGTCGAGGCCTCTCGGAAAAAGTCCTCCTTCCTCTCCCATGTCGTCCGGACCCTGCGCCTTGACGGGGTTCAGGTGGCCCGGGAGCGCGTCGAGGTCCTGACCGCCGGGAGGACCCTGGCAGGCGGCTTCGATACGCTCATTTCCCGGGCGGCGTTCAAGCTCCCGGAACTGGTTCGGATGGCCTCCTATTTTCTCAAGCCGGGAGGGCAGCTCATCGCCATGAAGGGCCCCGATCCGCGCGAAGAAATAGCCGAAACGGAGCGGATTTTGGGCCCTGCGGGAATGGTCTTCACGGCCCTGCGGGACGTCCGCCCACACGACGCAGAATCATCAAAGATAATCGTTATTTACAATCGCGTTTTTTACTGAAACTTTCTTTAATAAACCTTTCGCAAAATCCTTTTTTGTGCTACCTTCACCGCCGGTTCGACAATAACCATCTCGCGGGGCTTATTCATATTACATGATGCGTAAAATCATAAGCATGGCCAATCAAAAAGGAGGGGTCGGAAAAACCACAACGGCCATCAACCTCTCGGCCTCGCTGGCGGCAGCGGAGAGAAGAACCCTTTTGATCGATTGTGATTCCCAGGGAAACGCCACGAGCGGCATGGGAATCTGTGGCGAAGCGATCCGGGAAAAGAACCTCTATCGCTGTCTGATCGAGAATCGCCCCCTACAGGAGGCGATCATAGGAACGCAGATTGCCCATTTGGATCTGCTCCCCGCGAACCAGGATCTGGTTGGGATCGAAGTGGAATTCATCTCCCTCGATGACAGGGAGAAAAGACTTCGGAACATGCTCAGGGCACTGGAGACGCCTTACGAATATATCATTATCGACTGTCCGCCGTCCCTGGGGTTTCTTACGGTCAATGCCTTGGTGGCCTCGGACTACCTGATCGTGCCCCTCCAATGTGAATATTTTGCGATGGAGGGGTTGGGGCATCTGCTCAACACGATGCGCCTGGTGAAAAACCGGCTGAACCCCACGCTGGCCCTGGGGGGGATTTTGCTCACCATGTACGACGCGCGGAACCTGCTTTCACGCCGGGTCAGCGAGGATGTGCGCGGCCATTTCGGGAATCTTGTTTTTCAGACGGTCATCCCGCGGAACGTGCGGCTGTCGGAGAGTCCCAGCCATGGACTTCCCATCATTCTTTATGATATCCGGTCGCGCGGTGCAGTCTCATACATGGAACTGGCCAAGGAAATCCTGAACAACGGGAGGATGTGATGCCGCCAAAGAATTCCCTCGGCCGAGGCCTGGGGGCAATGTTTCCCGATCTGATGAACAACATCGGCGACCGACCTTCGTTCGTTCATTGCGGGATCGAAGAACTTATCCCGAACCGATTTCAGCCCCGGCGGGACTTCAACGACGAGGACCAGAAGGAACTCGTCTCCTCCGTCAGCAAGAGCGGGGTCATCCAACCGATCATTGTCCGGAAGGCGGATTCCGGTTATGAAATCATCGCCGGAGAGCGACGCTGGAGGGCGGCGCAGGCGGCCGGGTTAAAAGAGGTGCCCATCATTGTCCGCAAAGCGGAAGACCTGGATCTGGCTGAGCTCTCCTTGATTGAGAATATTCAGCGCGAAGCCCTCAACCCCATCGAAGAGGCGGACGCCTATCAGACCCTGCTGTCACGCTTCGCTCTGTCACAGGAGGAAATCTCCGCCCGCGTCGGGAAGGACCGTTCCACGATCGCCAACACGGTCCGGCTGTTGAGGCTTACCGAAGCGGCCAAGCAGTCACTCATTCAAAAGAAGATCACGGCTGGACATGCCCGCGCGCTTCTTGCCCTGGAGCTTCCTGGCGAACAGATCAAAGCGCTCAGGACGATCCAGCAGCAAGACCTTAACGTCCGGGAGACGGAAAGGCTGATCCGGAATCTCAAAAAGGGACCGGACAAGAAGAAGTCCGGTCGCAAAGACCCGCACCTTGCAGACCTGGAGCGTGAACTCTCCTCTCAACTGCTTGCGGCCGTCAAGATCCGGGCCGGAAAAAAGTCAGGAACCATCGAAATCCGCTACGCCAACGGAGAGGAATTGAACCGCCTGGTACGGCTGTTTCGCGATAAATAGAGAGACATTGTCCACAGGTGTGGATAAAACTGTGAATAAGGTTGTGAACATTGGAAATACTTTGGGAAAAAACGGCTAAAATCATTAAAGAAACGGTCAGCCAGCAGAACTTCGATACATGGATCCGTCCTGTCCGCATCATCCACATGGAGGGGGATCAAGTCCATCTCAGCGTTCCCAACCGCTTTTTCCGCGACTGGCTATCGGAAAATTATCTTTCCATGATCCGGGATTCGATGAAGTTGGCGACCGGAGTTCCATTTCAAATTGAACTGGCCATAGAACAAGACAGTCCGCACGATCAGGATATTGCAGGACGAGGCGAGGCGACGGTCTCAGCCAAGACCGTCGTAAAAAGGCCTTCCCGGGCACGGATTCACTCTTCTCTGAACGTAAACTACTCTTTTGAACGCTTCGTCGTGGGCTCCTGCAACCAATTCGCCCATGCCGCCTCGGCGGCGGTTGCCGAGCAGCCGGCGAAAAATTACAATCCCTTGTTCATATACGGCGGCGTGGGACTGGGAAAGACCCACCTTCTAAATGCCATCGGCCTGAAGACTTTGAAACTTTTTCCGGACCTGAACGTGGTCTATGTCTCGGCGGAAGTCTTTATGAACGAGTTGATCAATTCGATCCGCTATGACAAGATGCCAAAATTCAGAGAGAAGTTCAGGAATATCGATTGTCTTCTCATTGACGACATCCAGTTTATCGCCGGAAAGGAGCGAACCCAGGAGGAATTTTTTCATACCTTCAATACCCTTCATGACGCCGGCAAACAGATCGTTGTAACCAGCGACAAATTTCCAAAAGACATTCCAAATCTGGAGGGGCGATTGCGATCTCGGTTCGAATGGGGGCTGATTGCGGACATCCAGCCACCTGAGATTGAAACGAAGGTTGCCATCTTGGAGAAGAAGGCTCAGGAGAACAATATCTCCCTGCCGGGAAACGTCGCCCTTTACCTTGCATCACAGGCGGAGTCCAATATCCGGGAGTTGGAAGGATATCTGGTTCGGATCGCCGCATACTCCTCCCTGACCGAGCGCCAGATCGACCTGGATCTGGTCAGGAATGTGATGAGACAACTTCTCAAAAAGGAGGAAACGAAGGAGATCACGATTGAGGAAATTGTGAAGGCAGTGGGCGCTCATTTCAACATCAAGATTTCTGAAATCAAATCTCAGAAAAAAAATAAGAATATTGTTTTGGCACGACAGTTTGCTATGTTTCTTGCACGTGAGATGACCAGCTTCTCCTTCCCTGATATCGGTGACAAAATCGGCGGCAGGGATCACTCAACGGTGATCTATGCCCACAATAAAATCAAAAAGATGATAGAAGCCAATAAGACCCTCAGGGATACCGTTGAGGAAATCACGGAGGCTCTTCTCCACAAACGGTGAGACTTTTTCATGTGACTCTGTCCACAGCAGGCGGGAGAAAATAGGTCACGAAATTAAAAACAAAGCGGGTTATGAACATCATTCACAAGTACTATTACTATTACTGGTTATTTTAAAAGAAGAAATTATTTAAATTACAGAACCTGTTAATTCAGCAGAAAGGATTGGTGAAAGTTATGGAATTTAATATAAAAAGGGATGTTTTTCTGGCGGGAATTCAGAAGACACTTGGGATTGTGGAGAAGAAAACAACGATGCCAATTCTAAGTAATCTATTGCTCATGGCAGGCCCAAACCGGGTCACCATTGTGGCAACGGACCGTGAAATTGGTATTGTGGCGGACTATGAGGCGGAGGTGATCCGGGAAGGGCAGATTACCCTCTCAGCGAGAAAGCTCCATGAAATGGTTCGGGAGATCCAGGGCGATAAAATCCATGTGGCTAAAAACGAACGGGATATTGTTATTCTGACCTGCAACAAGGCCACATACAGGATTCCCGGTATCCCGGCGGATGACTATCCGGTGGTGGCGAACGAGGATATTCTTTTTTATAAAATAAAAGGCAGTCTCTTGAAAGAGTTGATCCGCAAAACTGCCTTTGCGATGTCGACCGATGAGATGAGGAAGACCCTGTGCGGCGTCTTCATGGAAACGGAAGAGATGGGGGAAACTTTCTGGTTGCGGATGGTGGCCACGGATGGTCACCGTCTCTCCGTGATGAAGGGGGATACGGGCGAGAAAAATTTTTTAAAAATGGAAAAGGGTGTGATCATTCCAAGGAAGGGGCTCGTGGAGATCCGGCGGCTGGTGGAGGATGAACATGGGGATGTTTCGCTTGGGGTCCGTCAGGGGATGTGCATTGTCAAAACGGACCATACCACACTGAAGGTCAGTTTGATTGACGGGGAATACCCGGATTACCGGCGTGTGATCCCGGCAGAGACAGGGGTGATGGTTGAAGTAGATAAATACAAACTCCTCCATGCCCTTCGCCGGATGGGGGTCATATCGTCTGAACGGTATAATGGGGTGATTATGACCCTGGCCACGGATAAAATTATCTTGAATTCAAACAACCCTGATGTTGGAGAGGCCGACGATGAGCTCGATGTCGCCTATACGGGAGAGGGTAGAAGCATCGGCTATAATATAACCTATCTTTCTGATGCCATTGATGTGATTGATGAAGAGATCATTGCTTTTGAGGTTGGAGAGGGGATGAAGCCCGGCATCGTTCGGGCGGCGGGGAATGAAAATTATTTTTGTATCGTCATGCCATTGAAACTGTAACATTAAAAATGGAAAGAGGTTGAATGGAAGAGCTTAAGGAAGAAGAAGTTACAGATGGCAAGGAAGATTACGGCGCCGACAGCATCAAGGTATTGGAGGGACTGGAGGCGGTCCGGAAGCGCCCGGCCATGTATATCGGGAGCACCGGTAGAGAGGGACTCCACCATCTGGTTTATGAGGTTGTGGACAACAGCATCGATGAGGCATCGGCGGGTTTCTGCGATACCATCGTAGTCAAGATCCGGGTGGATAACAGTATTGTTGTCGATGACAACGGCAGGGGAATCCCAGTGGATATCCACAAGACGGAGGGGGTCTCCGCCGCGGAAGTGGCCTTGACCCGACTTCATGCCGGGGCGAAGTTTTCAAACGACAGTTACAAAATATCAGGCGGTCTTCACGGCGTCGGCGTTTCCGTCGTCAACGCGCTATCCATCTATCTTGATCTGGAGGTGAGACGCGAAGGCGGCGTATATGCCCAGTCCTATATCCGCGGCGTACCCAACGCCCCGCTGGAAAGGATTGGCAAAACCAAGGGACGGGGAACGACCGTCACCTTCAAACCGGACGATACGATATTTGAGGATACGGAATTCAATTACGATACCTTATCGAACCGGTTGAGAGAACTTGCGTTTTTGAACCCCGGGGTGAAGATCACGCTGCTCGACGAGCGGATAGATCGCCAGAGCGAGTATTTTTACAAAGGGGGGATTGTCTCCTTTGTCGAGTACATCAACCGGAGCAAGAAGGTTCTTCATAAGAATCCGATCTTCATCACCGGTGCAAGAGAAGACTGTCTGGTCGAGGTTGCCCTCCAATATAACGACACCTACGCGGAAAATATTTTTTCATTTGCCAACAGCATCAACACGACGGAGGGGGGAACGCATCTGATCGGCTTCCGCTCGGCCCTGACGCGTGCCTTTAACAACTACGCCACCAGCAGCAACCTTCTGAAAAATGGCAAGGAATCCCTGAAGGGGGAAGATCTGCGCGAGGGCCTGGCCTGCGTGATCAGCGTAAAGATCCGTAACCCGCAGTTTGAAGGGCAGACGAAGACGAAGCTCGGCAACAGCGAGGTGAAGGGGCTTGTCGAAGGGATCGTTTATGACAAGATCAGCAGCTATCTTGAGGAGAATCCATCCATTGCAAAGCAGCTTCTGGGCAAGTGCCTGGATGCGGCCCGCGCCCGTGATGCGGCGCGGCGCGCCCGCGAACTGACACGACGTAAAACTGCCCTTGAGGTCGGCGCCCTCCCCGGAAAATTGGCCGACTGCCAGGAGCGCGATCCGGCCCGGAGCGAGATCTACCTTGTTGAGGGCGATTCGGCCGGCGGCTCCGCAAAGCAGGGCCGGGACAGGAGGAACCAGGCGATCCTGCCTCTGCGCGGTAAGGTACTCAACGTGGAGAAGGCGCGTTTCGACAAGATTCTCCAGAACGAAGAGCTCAAGGTGATCATCACTGCCCTCGGCACGGGAATCGGCCATACGGGGACGGGCCAGGAAGATCAGGAGCAGGACATGAGCCGGCTCCGTTACCAGAAGGTGATTATCATGACCGATGCCGACGTGGACGGTCTTCATATCAGGACACTCCTGCTGACCTTCTTCTTCCGGCAGATGAAACCGATCATCGAACGAGGCTATCTCTACATCGCCCAGCCGCCGCTCTTCAAGGTGAGCGACCGCAAGCAGGAGATCTACATTCACAACGAGGAGACGATGAAAAGCTACGTCCTCGAAAGCGGCGTGAGTCGCCTCCGGGTCGCGACCGGAAACTGCAGCGCCTCCCAGACGATCACCGGCAAGCGGCTGCTGGAACTGGTCAAGAAGGCGATGCGGGTGGAGATGCTTCTCGACCGGTTTGAAAAAGAGGGAAAGAACCGCGCAATCATTCGTATCCTAGCAGGGGATCCTATGGTGTCCGATGAGCATTTCCGGACGGAAGAGGCGCTGGCCAAGGTGGCCGACCGGACAGGTATGGCCCTGGGAGAAAGTCTGGAAAGGGTTGATCCGCCTGAGATGGACCCGGAGCATGGACGGTGGAAAGTGGTCTTCCACATCCGGCGGGGAGGCCGGATTGTGACCACCAGCATCGACCGCGATGTTTTGAAACATCCGAAATTTACCGAGATCAAGACGATTCTGGGACAGATCGCCGCACTGGGAGAGCCCCCCTACCATATATGCGCTGTCGAGGTGGCGGAGGGGAGCAAGGGGGCGAAGGTCGACACGGTTGATACGATGGCGTCGCTGATTGACTATGTGATTGCGGAGGGGAAAAAAGGGTACACCGTCCAGCGCTACAAGGGTCTCGGCGAGATGAATCCTGAGCAGCTCTGGGAGACGACAATGAACCCGGAGAAGCGGACGCTCCTCCAGGTGAGGATCGAGGACCTCCCGGCGGCGGAAGAGATTTTTTCCACCCTCATGGGGGAACAGGTGGAACCCCGGCGCGATTTCATTTACAGAAACGCGCTTTACGCCTCGAATCTGGATGTATGACCGCAGCTGAAAAATTCGTATGTGGCGTGTCTTTCCTCGGCCGTACCCTGGAAAGAGCCCCGCTGAGCAGATATTGAAAGATGACCATGGCCCTCTCCTCGCAGAGGCCTGCCATGATCCAGGGTTAAGGAGAACTGTATCTTGATGGAACATCTGTTTGAAAAGTCGATCCCGACCAATATCGAAGACGAAATGAAAAAGTCCTACATGGACTATGCCATGAGCGTCATCATCGGCCGGGCCATCCCCGATGTCCGGGATGGACTGAAGCCCGTTCACCGCAGGGCGCTGTTCGCCATGAACGAAATGGGTAATCGCTGGAACAAGCCCTACAAGAAATCGGCGAGGATCGTCGGGGATATCATCGGAAAGTACCATCCCCATGGGGATCAGGCCGCCTACGATACGATCGTCCGTATGGCTCAGGAGTTCTCCATGCGCTATCTGCTGGTCGACGGCCAGGGGAACTTCGGCTCGATCGACGGGGACCCGCCTGCCGCGATGCGGTACACCGAAGTCCGGATGACGAGGTTCTCCGAGGAACTGCTGGCAGATCTGGAGAAGAACACCGTCGATTTCATACCCACCTACGACGAATCGCTGGAGGAGCCGACCGTGCTGCCGGCAAAGATCCCCCTGCTGCTCCTTAATGGCACCGCCGGCATCGCCGTCGGCGTTGCGACGAACATTCCGCCCCACAACCTCCGGGAGGTGATCGACGGGACGATCGCAATGATCCGCGACCCCGAAATTACGGTCGACGGACTCATGCACCACATCCAGGGGCCGGACTTCCCGACGGCGGGCTTCATCAACGGCCGCGAGGGAATCCTCTCCGCCTATCGGACGGGTCGCGGGATCATCCGGGTGAGGGCGCGCGCGCTGATCGAGAAGAATGCGCGCAACGACCGGGAGAGCATCGTCGTCACCGAGCTCCCCTATCAGGTGAACAAGGCGAACCTGATCGAGAAGATCGCGGAACTCGTCAAGGAGAAGAAGATTGGCGGGATCGCCGACCTCCGGGACGAGTCGGACCGCGACGGGATCCGCGTCGTCCTCGACCTGAAGCGGGACGAGGCCTCCGCGATCGTCCTGAATCAGCTCTACAAACACACCCAGATGGAATCGACCTTCGGGATCATCATGCTTGCGATTGACCGGGTGCAGCCCCGGGTGTTCAACCTGAAGGAGGTTCTCCAGAGCTTCCTGGAGTTTCGCAAACAGGTGGTGGTCCGCCGGACAGCCTTCGACCTCGCCCGGGCCAAGGAGCGGGCCCATATCCTCGAAGGGCTGATCATCGCCCTCGACCGGATCGACGAGGTGATCGCCGTGATCAAGGCCTCCGGGAACCCCGCGGAGGCTTCCGTCGCCCTCTGCAGCCGGTTCGGCTTGAGCGAGTTCCAGGCCAAGGCGATCCTGGAGATGCGTCTGCAACGCCTGACCAGTCTCGAACGGGAGAAGATCGACGCGGAATATGCCGAGATCTCGGCGCTGATTCACAAGCTCCAGGGAATCCTCGACGACCCGCAGAAGGTACTCGACGTGATCGTCGAAGAGCTCACCGAGATCCGGGGGCGCTATGGCGACGACCGGCGCACCGAGATCGTCTTCAGCTCCGAGGACATCAACATTGAAGACCTGATCGTTGAAGAGGACATGGTGGTCACCGTTTCACATGCGGGCTACATCAAACGCAATGCCGTCAGTCTCTATAAGAGCCAGCGGCGAGGCGGCAAGGGAAAGATCGGAATGGGGACGAAGGAGGAGGATTTCGTAGAACGCATCTTCATCGCCAACACCCACCACTACGTGCTGATCTTCACGAGCAAGGGCCGTCTCTACTGGCTGAAGGTCTACCTGATCCCGCAGGCCGGACGCGCCGCCAAGGGGAAGGCGATCGTCAATTTGATCAACCTGACCGAAGGCGAACGGGTCGCCGCGGTGCTGCCGGTCCGGGAGTTCACCGGGGATAAATCGGTGGTCATGGTGACCCGCCGGGGGACAATCAAGAAGACGGAGCTTTCGGCCTTCTCCAACCCCCGTGCGGGCGGGATCATTGCGATCTCAATCGATGAAGGGGACGAGCTGATCGATGTCCAGCTTACCCTTGGCGGTCAGGACATCTTCCTCGGAACCCGGAAGGGCAAATCGATCCGCTTCAAAGAGGACGACGTCCGCGACATGGGCCGTACGGCGCGAGGCGTCCGGGGGATCAGGATGGCTGACGAAGACCGGGTCATCGGTATGGAAATCCCGACCGAGGGGAACACGATTCTTACTGTCTCCGAAAAGGGATATGGAAAGCGGACCGAAATTGCGGAGTATCGCCTCCAATCCCGCGGAGGGAAGGGGACGATCAACCTCCGGACGGTCCCCAAGGTGGGCGACGTTTCCGGGATCCTCCAGATCTCCGGCAGTGAGGACATCATGATGATCAGCGACTCGGGCCGGATCATCCGCATGCGTGCGGAGGAGGTGCGCGTCATCCACCGGAGCACCCAGGGGGTGCGCCTGATTGACCTTGACGAGAACGAAAAACTGGTGGGCGTCGCCCGCGCAGAGAGGGAAGAGGAGCGGGAGAACGGAGAGGGGACGGAGGATCCCGCGGAAGAGACGGGGAACGAGCTGGAACTTGCTCCGGCGATCGGCCCTGCGGAGGCGGAGGAATGAATACGCTCCGCTGGATTGCCTTGGGGCTCTCCTTGCTTATCCTTTCCGCCTGTCTGCCGAAAGAGATTCCCCCGCCGATGCCGCAGCGAAAACCGGCGAAGATCGCCATCGTCCTCGGTGCCGGCGCCTCCAGGGGTTTTGCCCATGTCGGCGTCCTCAAGGTTCTCGAATCGCAGAAGATTCCGATCCACCTGATCGTTGGGACCAGCGCGGGGAGCGTCGTCGGGAGCTTCTATGCTTACGGGATCGACGCCTTCCAGCTCCAGACGATGGCCATGTGCCTCCTGAAGGACGACGTGGTCGATTGGATTATTCCGGACAACGGCTTTGTCCGCGGTGACAAATTGGAGAATTATGTCAATAAAACGGTCCGCCAGACCTCGCTTGAACGGCTGAAGATCCCCTTCCGGGCGGTTGCAACGAACCTCCAGACCGGAGAGGAGACCGTCTTCGCGACGGGGAACACCGGCAGGGCGGTTCGGGCGAGCTGCGCCATCCCGGGCGTCTTCCAGCCGGTCCGGATCGGCGAGAATACCTACGTGGACGGCGGTGTGGTGAGCCCCGTCGCCGTGGATGCGGCGCGAAGGGCGGGGGCCGACATCGTCATAGCCGTGGACATCTCGGCGGGAGTGGCGGGCGCGGTCCCGCAGGGCATTCTTGATACGATGCTACAGTCGATCGACATCATGTACGCGAAGATCGCAACGGTTCAGCTCAAAGGCGCCGACGTGGTCATACGCCCCCAAGTGAGCCACATCGGGTCGAGCGATTTCGAAAAACGCAACGATGCGATCCTCGAAGGCGAAAAGGCCGCTGCCCAAGCCCTACCCCAGATCCGGCAGATCCTCGACAAGCTCCGCCAAGAAGGTCGTCTTCCGTAGGGACACTCTCCCCGATATCCTTGCGAGCGCGGCACATGTTCTTGATATTGGGGGATCGTCAATGGTTGCAGGATTTTCGATCGCGAATAATCGTTGATAAGAATCCCGGCGTTATTTATGATTTCAAAACCTGTCCACTGTTCGGAGGCAGAAACCATGACAGCGTCCCCGTCTTTTTCCGAGATTCCCTGCCGGTATTTTCCGAAGCCCGGCCCCGCCAATACGGAGGCCGTCATCGAGGCCGTTGTCCGGCGGGCGAGGGAACTTTCCATTGACCGGGTCATTGTGGCGACGTGCAGCGGCAGGACGGCGTTCGAGGTGCGCAGAAGCTTTGACCCGTCCTTGAAGGTCATAGCCGTCACGCATGTGACGGGATTCTATGAGCCCAATATTCAGGAATTGAGCGAAGAGGATAGACGAGCACTCCAGGCGGAGGGTGTGGAGGTGCTTACCTGCGCGCATGCGTTCGGCGGCGTCGGCCGCGGCGTGCGGAACAGGGTCGGCACTTATCAGATCGATGAAATCATGGCATATACCCTGCGGATCTTCGGCCAGGGGACAAAGGTCGCCGTAGAGATTGCCCTGATGGCGGCGGACGCCGGTCTCGTCCGGTCCGACGAGGATGTGATTTCAGTCGGTGGCACGGGGCAGGGGGCGGATACGGCCCTTGTCCTCAGACCGACGACCAGTTCTCATTTTTTTGATCTCCGGATCAGAGAGGTGATCTGCAAGCCGGAGGGGGGGCTGTAAGAAAGAAAGTGGCGCTTTCTGCTCCGGTTTACCCCCGGCTCAATCCGGAGGAACATTAATTTTATTTGCCCGCGAGCACGAAGGAGAGGGGAGATGGAAAAACGAGTCGCCATGATTTTATGTTTGATCCTTCTCACAGCGGCTCCGGCCCTGGCGGAGAACTATACGGTCCGGGGAGGGATGGGCGCGGAGATCCGTTACGAGATGCGCGAGACGATTTCGACAGGTACGGGCGTTCGGAAGGCTTCGCTTAGCTTCGTGATCCCCCGGAACTTCGAATCGCCCACCTTCCGCCAGGAGATCCGGGACGTCGATATCTCTTTCATGCCCAGTCCTGATGAGCAGAGGAAAAGTGAGGACGGTCGGGGAAACCGTATTCAAACCGCTGTCTGGAACAGCCCTCCGGGTCTCATTGACGTCCGTACGTCGTTCACTGCGGCTAACGCGACGGGACTCGAAACCATCGAGACGAAGGCGCCCTTCCCTCTGGCGAAGGTCTCTCGGGAGCTTCAGGATTATCTCGGGGCGACGGAGCAGGTCCAGTCCGATGATTCACGTATCCGGTCTCTGTCGGCAGAACTGACAAAGGGGGTCACCACCGAATTCGATGCGGTCCAGCGGCTGATCTCCTGGGTGGTGGATCATGTCTCCTACGTCAGCCCCCCCGAGCAATACGATGCGGTTTATGCGCTCGGATCGGGAAAGGGGAACTGTCAAAATTTCTCCCACTTGGGCGCCGCCCTTCTTCGGGCGGCCGGCATTCCCACCCGGATCGTCAATGGCATTACGCTGAATCGACCCTTCGATGTGGCTTGGCAGCAAGGGGTCATGACCTTCAAGATGGGCCAGGGCCGCCACTCCTGGATCGAGGTCTGGTTCCCCGATCTGGGTTGGGTGCCGTTCGATCCTCAGAACTCCGTGCTTTTTGTCTCCAACCGTTTCATCCGTGTTGAGGTGGGTATCGACAACAACGAGACGAAAAACGATGGCCTGCTCACTTGGACTCAGGACCGCAATGCCGCCGCGAAGCCCACGCTCCAGGAGGCGGTGAACGCCGATTTTCAGAAGGATGAAGTCCGAATCCAGGGAGAGAGGGAAACCTTCGGTCCCCGGAACCTCCTTCTCAGCCCGCGGGTCCGGGCGTCGTTCCAGCCGCTTGAAATCAAGCCACCTCCCCCCCTGCCCGCATACACAGAGAAGGAGAAGAGGGCCTTTCGTTTCGATACGCCTCTGGTTTACGGTAACCTCGCGTTCCCCGAGGAAGTCGACTTTGCCTTCCCGCGGGTAACCAGCTCCGCCGGCGGGGACGCCTTCGAGATGCGCCGAAATTTTCTCGTTGAAACCGCCGAATATGTGACGACGAACCTGACCCAGTATGCCCAAGTGGTGATTCTGCAAAAACCGGCCCGTGTGGAAAAGGTAAGCCTCGCCCTGCACAACTTCGGGGGGGAAGGGTCTCTTTGGGTGGATATTTTCGAGGACCGCGATGGGAAACCCGGCCCGCCGATCGCGGCGAGTTCCATCGTCAGCGTTGCGGACATCTCCTCGCGGCCGGGTTACCGGTGGGCGGATTTTGATTTCGGCCGGGAGAATACCGTGCTGATGCCGGGCGCCTACTGGATCGCCCTGGGATTTTCCGGGAACCCGATCGTGAACTGGTTCTACTCTTACGGCAAGCCTGTCGGTCCCGTGCACGGGACCCGTTACAAAGGGGTTTTCCAGAGAGACTGGAGCGGCGCCCTGAACTATGAATTCAATTATCGGATCGTGGGCCAGACGGTGAAATAGGACAAGAGAGACCCCTCTTTAAAGATTCTCATTTGCCGGGAACCCCACATCCGTCGTGATGAACGGGTTCCCGGCAAATGTGTTTCTAAGATGGGTCAGGAAATTACTTCTTTGCCGGTGCCTTCTTGGCGACTGCCTTCTTTACCGGTGCCTTCTTGGCAACTGCCTTCTTCGCCGGTGCCTTCTTGGCGACTGCCTTTTTTGCCGGTGCCTTTTTGGCGACTGCCTTCTTCGCCGGTGCCTTCTTTGCGACCGCCTTTGCCGGAGCCTTCTTCGCAACTTTTGCGGCCGGTTTGGCCTTGGCTGCCGTCTTCGCTTTTGCCTTTGCCGGAGCCGCTGCCGGCTTTACCGGAGCAGTGACCGGTTTTGCCGGCATCTTCGTTCCTGTTGCCATACGTGCTTCCTCCTTTTCAAATATGCGATTCCGCCTCGCTGAGCCCGGCCTTTCCGCGCCCTCCTGCGTGCGTAATCGTTCGCTTCACCAAGGTGGTCTTTCGTCCATGAACATTCCGTAAATGGCCTCATTATGCAACCGTACGACGCTTGCTTGCCGGGTATCTTTCTTCGCCAGCCGATCCGTTTTCATAGAATCCCTTTTCTTACGTCCTAGGGAACACATCCGTTGTGTGCCGGTCAGAAAATATAGACCGCCGCCGCGATCACCGTGGTGTAGCTACTGTTCTTCACGATGGTCGATTGTGTGACGTTTCGGGTCCGGACAATCTTTCCACTGATTTTGAAAAACTTCTTCTTTGCGTCCCAGCTTTCATCGACGTCGAAATCGATTCCCAGAGTGGAGGCGAGCATGGCGGCTGCCAGGTCCTCTGCGTAATCGCCCGCCTGTTTCTCCGTCTGACCGAAGGCGTGATGCTCGCTGATGTAGCCGTAGGAGCGCTGATCGGCAGGAAGGGCGCAACCGACCGACGCGGCCAGCAGACGCTTCGGTTCATTGCTGCAACAGCGGCTCATGACGCAGAAAGTGATTGCCCCGGAAACCAGCTCCTTGAGTCCCTGTGTTTTGGAGATCATCTTGCAGTTGGGGGGGAAGATGCTGGATACCTGTACCAGGTTACAGCGTTCGATCCCCGCATCGCGAAGCGACCGCTCGAAAGAGTGGAGCTCATCCCTGTGGGTGCCGACGCCTTTGGTGAAAAAAATCTTCTTTGGAACGAGACCTTTCATAGGTCCTCTCTTCAACATTCTTATAGAACCTTATGCCGGATCAAAAACCCGGCCACACAAGACCTTGAAATGAATATACCAAGCTTCAACAGGGAATGCAAAAAATATTTGCATGCCGACACATTCCACGCCTCGTTCGGTAATCCAATGACGGTCGTTTACGCAAAAGCGGGAAACTTAGACTGAGCATGGTATTCCCGGTTTCTGAACATTGACCATCATCGATAAATCCATCTTGATCGGACAAAAGAAGAAATCGGTAAGAGCGGAGAAACGCACTTTGCCCCGCACGGTAAACCCACAGAAGGCCATGCACCTAAAAGCGGGAATCCGAGAGTGAGCGGGCAAATCCCGGTTTCGCAAGCTCACCCCGTAATGAGAGCCATTGAGATCTGACAGAAGATGACATCGGCAAGAGCACCATGAAGAAGATGGAAGCAATCAGGTGATTTCGGCGAACAGGTCGTAATCATCGGCGGCAATGATCCGGCAAGTGATCATCGTCCCCGGCGCCGGATTTCCTCCCCGGAGATGGGTTATGCCGTCGATCTCGGGGGCCTGGTGCCGGCACCGGGCAATGCGGTTGTAACCGGAGAGTTCGCCCTGTCCTTCGACGAGGACATCCTGCCATGTGCCGATAAAGGCGCTGTTGATATCCCGGGAGATGAGAGACTGCTCCTCCATAATGAGGTTCCGGCGTCGCTCCTTTTCCCGCTCCGAGATTCGGGAGGGAAGAGCCGCAGCTACCGTCCCCTCCTCGCGGGAATAAGGAAAAACGCCGAGGTGGTCGAATCGCATTTCGCGGACGAATGACAAAAGGTTTTCAAAGCGGCGGCGGGTCTCCCCGGGGAAGCCGACAATGAGTGCTGTCCTGAGGGAGACACCGGGGATGATCTCGCGCGCCTGCGCAACGGCTTCCCGGATCAGGACGCCGCCCCCCCGCCGGTTCATGGCCGCAAGGATCGCATCATCACAATGCTGGATCGGCATATCCAGGTAGCGGCAAATTTTTTTCTCGTCGGCGATGGTCCGGAGAAGCTCCGTCGTCAGACGGGTCGGGTGGGTGTAGAGAAGACGAATCCACGAAAGACCGTCAACGGCAGCCAGCCCCCGAAGCAGGCCGCTCAGAGTCGGCTTCTCTTTTCGGTCGAGACCATATGCCGTTGTATCCTGGGCGGTGACGATCAGTTCGCGGATGCCCCGTGCGGCAAGCCCCTCCGCCTCATTTACGATATCGTCGATGGACCGGCTCCGGGCCTTGCCGCGGATGGAGGGGATCACACAGTAGGCGCAGCGGTTGGAACAGCCGTCGGCGATTTTGATATAGGCGCTTCCGGCAGGCGTGGAGATCAGGCGTCTGTGGCTGGCGTTCATGAGAAAAGCCGGCCGACCGACGACGGAACGCGGGCGCTTTTTTCCGATACCGGATAAAAGGCTGTCGAGATGCAGGCCGATGTGCGGAACCTCCGCGGTACCGAGAAAGAGATCAACCTCCGGCAGCGCCTCCACCAGTTCCCTCCCATAGCGCTGGGGGAGACAACCGGTGACGACCAGAAATGAACAGGGGCCGTCGCCCTGCTGCTTCCATGCGGCCATGCGGAGGATTTCCGAGATCGCCTCTTCACGGGCCGGAAGGATAAAGGCACAGGTATTGACGAGCAGGATATTGGCTTCTTCAGGCTGGTCCGTAAGGCGATAGCCGTTCCCGGCGAGGATGCCGGCCATGACCTCGGAGTCGACCAGGTTCTTTGGACAGCCGAGGCTGACGATGTGGACTTTTTTTGCAAACATTTCTCAAAGTCCTCTTATCGCGGATAAGCCCGGGCCGTAGCCCGGGCGGGCTTTCGTTTCAACGCGGGAGTTTCCGTGCAAGCACTTTCCGTGGCTTGGCGCCATCCGAAGGGCCCACAACCCCTTCGGCCTCCATCCGTTCGATGATCCTGGCCGCCCGGTTGTACCCGATCTTCATGTGCCGCTGAACGAGGGAAATCGACGCATGTCCCAGATCCGTCACGAGCGCAACGGCTTCATCGTACTTCTCGTCGAAGTCCGAATCCTGTTTCTCTGCGTCGGCCGCCTCCGGCTCATATTCCATTATCGACTCATCGTAGGCGGGCGTTCCCTGTTGTTTCACAAAATCGACGATCCGTTCGATCTCCCGGTCTGAGACAAAGGCACCGTGGATCCGCATCAGCCTGGAAGAGCCGGGAGGGATGAAGAGCATATCCCCGGCCCCGAGGAGCTTCTCTGCGCCCATTTGATCGAGAATGGTCCTCGAGTCGACTTTGGAGGAAACCTGGAACGAGATTCGGGTAGGGAAGTTTGCCTTGATGATCCCCGTGATGACATCCACGGATGGGCGCTGAGTCGCCAGGATCAGATGGATCCCGGCGGCTCTGGCCATCTGAGCCAGGCGGGTCAGCGATTCCTCGACATTTCTCTGGGCGACCATCATCAGGTCCGCAAGCTCGTCGATGATGATGACGATGTAGGGGAGCCGATCGGGAAGCGGTTCGTTCTTTAGGAAAGTCTCTGCGGCCGATTTTCTCACAGGGCTTTCGCCCAACACAGACGGGATCGGTTCCGCCGTAACCTCCGGTTGGATTTCTGCCGCGTCACATATCGGCGCCGGGGGTGGTGCGGATGTCTTCCCCGATCGGAGTTGGTTGTATGCATCGATGCTCTTCACCCCGACGCCGCTGATGATCCGGTAGCGGCGCTCCATCTCCTCCACGGCCCAGCGGAGGACGAGCGATGCCTTTTTCGGATCGACGACAACCGGATGGAGAAGGTGGGGGATTCCCTCATACCCGGACAGTTCCAGCCGCTTGGGGTCGATCATGATGAATTTGACCTCGTCCGGCGGTGCTTTGAAGAGGATGCTGCAGATCATGGCGTTGAGGGAGACGCTTTTACCCGAGCCCGTTGTCCCGGCGATCAGGAGGTGGGGCATGCGGATCAGATCGGTGATGACAGGGACGCCAACGATGTCCTCGCCGAGGACGATGGGGAGACGGGAAGGCGAGTCCCGAAAGGTGGCGTGGTCGAGGACGTCGCGCAGGCGGACCGGATCACGCTCTTGATTGGGGATCTCGATGCCAATCGCCCCCTTGTTCGGAATGGGGGCGATGATGCGGATACTCGGCGCACGCAGCGCCAGTGCCAGGTCGTCGGAGAGATTCGTGATCTTGTTGATCTTGACGCCCGGTGCGGGCTCCAGCTCATACATGGTGATAACCGGACCTGGTCTCACTTCGATGACCTTCCCGTCCACCCCGAAGTCGGAGAGCTTTTTCTCAAGGATCCGGGAATTGGCGATCAGGGTTTCCCGCTTGATTCGCGTATCCTTCCTCTCCACATGGTCCAGCAGGGTCAGCGGCGGCAGCTTGAACTTTCCATTCAAGCGGCCGGCGAAGTCGAGGCGGGTCTGTTCCGCCTTTGCTAATTTTTCCTTCAGCGTTTCCGTCTTGGTCTCGAGGATGATTGGGGCAGGCGCCGCAGACGGACCGATCGCGGTGGGCGCTTTCCTGTTATTGCTAAACTTCCCCCTACAGAAGTCAAACAAGGACCTTCCCATTCGCGCGGTCTTTCCCGCCACGGCCGCCGATCTCCCCACAAAGGAAACGACGGAAAAATCGAACAGGATCATCAGCGCAATGATCAGCATCAGACCAAGAAGGATCATGGATCCGGCCAGACGCAGGTGGGCGTCGAGAAGATTGGCCGTATTCGTCCCCAGCCACCCGCCCGCGCTCATTGATGTGCCGTAGATATGGATCTCTCCGATGAGCAGGGCAACCAGACCCGATGTGGCGAAGACGAGACCGGCCATGCCCGTCGCTGCGGCCGCCCCGATCCGGAACAGGGTTTCGCGGAAATACCGACATGCGGCCACCAGAAGCAAAGCCGGCAACCAAAGTATCCCGATCCCCAGGATCCAGATCAGTGTATCGGCTATGTAGGATCCGACGGTCCCGATCAGATTATGGGTGTAGACAGTCTCCCAGGGGCTGTAGGATTTTCTCAGAGAAGGATCGTCCGGATGATAGGAGAAAAGGGCCAGCATAAGAAACAGGCCGATGGCGAGGCAGATCAGCCCGGAAATTTCCGCAGCCCGTTTTTGAGAAGGCAATTTATTGTTCATGTCTTATCTCAAACCGGTTTCGGCTTTTCATCCTATTCGCCGGATGATCAGGGTGGTGGATCCGACAAAGCAGCAATACCATTGCTAAGGAGGCGAGGCCGATCTTATTGACCATGACGAAGAGGAGCTTCGGGGAAAACAGTGCCGTCACAGTGGCTGCGAGGAGTCCGGCGCCCAGCAGCGGCAGATCTTCTGCGGAGAGCTCCGTAAACCCTTGAACAACGCCCAGGATGATTGCTCCTATCAGGGTCACGGGGCTTCCTTCCCGCTGTCCGCTACAAGAGGTTGACCGCCGTCGGCGTTGCCTTTTTCAAAGTTCCGGATAATGACGCCACGGACCCTCTCGATCAGCTCCCCCCTCGTCTCAACGGTGTATCCGGACACGTCCACCGGCTGGTCGATGATCATCGTGATCTTCCCCGGCCGGATCTTCAAACTCCGTTTTGGCATGATCGCATGGGCCCCGATGATTGAAATGGGCACGATGGGAACCCCCGCCTTGATGGCGAGGTGGAAAAGGCCCTGTTTGAACGGCCGGATGGTTCCATCCTTGCTGCGGGTTCCCTCGGGGAAGGTGACGACCGA
>JAHFBU010000240.1 GCA_023249795.1 Syntrophaceae bacterium | reverse complement strand
CGCAGTCATCGGCATCGCGCTTGCGGCCTTCGTCGTCTGGTACCTGTTCGGACCCGAACCGCGTCTCGCGCATGCCCTGATTGTCGCGGTTTCCGTTTTAATTATTGCCTGCCCCTGCGCGCTGGGTTTGGCCACGCCCATGTCCATCATGGTGGCGACCGGCCGGGCCGCGACGATGGGAGTGCTGTTCAGGGATGCCGAAGCCATTGAAACCCTGCGGAAGGTGGATACGCTGGTTGTGGACAAGACGGGAACCCTGACCCTGGGCAAGCCGAAGCTGACCGCCGTCATTACCGCCGCCGGCATGACAGAACCGGAACTGCTGAACATTGCCGCGGGCCTGGAAAGGGGCAGTGAGCATCCGCTGGCCGCGGCCATTGTGGAAGCGGCTTTGACGCGCAACATCGATCCCCCGGATGCGAATGAATTCCTCTCCCATACCGGCAAGGGCATTTCCGGGCAGGTGGGCGGCCGCACGGCGCTCCTGGGCAATCGGAACCTCATGGATGATTTCGGCATCGATACCGGAGCCCTTGCCCCCAAAGCGCAGGAGATGCGGACTGAGGGCCATACGGTCATGTTCGTGGCCGTGGATGGCAAGCTTGCCGGGCTCCTCGCGGTCTCCGATCCGATCAAGGAGAGCACGCCTGAGGCCGTCCGTCAACTTCACGGCGAAAATATCCGCATCATCATGCTGACCGGCGACAATGAGATAACCGCCCGGGCGGTGGCGAAGAAACTCGATATTGACGACGTGGTGGCCGGGGTGCTTCCCGATGAAAAGGCGGCCGCGGTCAAAAAGTTCCAGGAGGAGGGCCGCATGGTCGCCATGGCAGGCGACGGCATCAACGACGCGCCCGCGCTTGCCCAGGCCCATGTGGGCATTGCCATGGGCACGGGCACGGACGTGGCGATGGAAAGCGCGGGTGTCACCCTGGTCAAGGGCGATCTGACTGGCATTGTCCGTGCCAGAAAACTCTCACGCGCCACGATGCGCAACATCAAGCAGAGCCTGTTCTGGGCCTTTGCCTACAACGCCCTGGGCATACCGGTGGCGGCGGGAGTTCTGTATCCCTTTTCCGGAATACTGCTGAGCCCGATCATCGCCGCCGCGGCCATGAGCTTCAGCTCCGTTTCCGTGATTCTAAACGCACTTCGACTGCGGATGGTGAAAATATATTAGCGAACCATCCCGTCCGCAAAACGGTGTCTCTTGATTTATAAAAGCGGACGCAGGGGGAGCATCCCCCCGCGTCCTATGTAAGACGGCCTTCAGTCTCAGCTATATCCGGTTCCACGGTTCGGCCGTCGAAATCGCCGGGCGCCGGGCGCCCGTCATTCAATGTTGACCTTTGGGAATCGGGATCACCCTTTTGAAAGCAATTTACCGCACTGCCGACCGGAAGGCAACGGGGATCGAATAGCAGCGTAATGGTGGGCGAAATCTCCCTTCATGGCCGACGGCATCGGCATCCCGGCAGTTCGACCTGATGACGGTATAATACGTAATCCTTTTTCCGCTATTCACGGCGGAGATACTGCCGGAACCATTGCGATGCCAGCTTTGCCGCCGCCTCCAGGGTGCCGGGTTCCTCGAAAAGGTGCGTCGCCCCCGGAACGACGACCATCTTTTTCGTTGTCTTGATCTGTTCCAACGCCTGCTCATTGAGGAGGATGACCTGATGATCGTTTCCCCCGACGATGAGCAACGTCGGCGCCTGAACCTGCTTCAGCGCCGGGCCCGCCAGATCAGGCCGGCCTCCACGGGAGACGACGGCACGCACGGCCGCGGGATTCCGGGTCTCGGCGATCAGGGCGGCGGCAGCGCCCGTACTTGCGCCGAAGTATCCCACGGCCAGATCCCGCAGCCCCTCTTGGGAGGCGAGCCAATCCGCCACGCCCGAAAGGCGCCGCGAGAGAAGGCCGATGTCGAATCGGAGTTCCATCGTATGGTTGTCAATCTCCTCCTCCTGGCTCGTCAGCAGATCGAACAGCAGCGTTGCCAGCCCGTCCCGCTGGAGGTATTGCGCCACGTAACGGTTGCGCGAACTGAACCGGCTGCTGCCGCTGCCATGGACAAAAACAACGAGCCCTTCGGCTCCGGGAGGGATCGCCAGATCGCCCTCCAGAACAACGCCTTCCGAGGCTATGCGAACATGCCTCTCCGGCAACTTCTCTTCCGCTCTACCGTTCATCGCCCTTCTCCTCTTCCGCCCGTCGGGCCGTCTTCAGCAACTGTTGCACCTCTTCGTCCGTGGTTTGGGGGAAATCCTCATACCAGAGGCCGACGGCACGAAACGGCGTCGGCGTGATGCCGCAGATCACCTCGGCCACCTCCGCGCGGAATTCGTCGCAGGTGTCCTGGGCCGCGGTGGGAACGGCCACGACGATTCGACCGGGTTCCTGTCTTCGAAGGGCCATGACCGCGGCGCGCATCGTTGCCCCCGTCGCGAGACCGTCGTCGATCAGGATCACCGTGAGACCCTTCATGTCACGGCGGGGGCGGTTTCCGCGATAGGCCTCCTCCCTTCTGAGGAGTTCCCGTTCTTCTTTTTCCGCAACGGCTTCGATGGCGCTTGCGGTGATATTGATCTGCCTGAGCACCTCATCATTCATGACGCGAACCCCGCCCGATGCGATCGCGCCCATGGCAAGCTCTTCATAACCCGGAACGCCGAGCTTCCGGACCAGGAAGACGTCGAGGGGCAGCCTGAGGTTGCGGGCCACCTCGGCAGCGACGACGACCCCGCCCCGGGGAAGTCCGAGAACGACCGCATCTGCAGCCCGTGCATACCGGGGCAGCCGCTCCGCGAGATATTGGCCCGCATGTACACGATCTCGAAAACGAAACATTTTTCTCTCCTCCTTCTTTTGTTGAGCCCCTCTCCGGCGGCGGCGACCTCAGCTCGACCTGCATCAATCATTCGGTTACGATCAGCGTTCCCACCATCTCTTCATGTCCCTCTCCGCAAAACTTGTCACAGTGGAAAGAAAAAG
>JAHFBU010000026.1 GCA_023249795.1 Syntrophaceae bacterium | reverse complement strand
TTCCAGTCGAGTCATGGCATTGATGTAGGCCTTGGCCGAAGCCACCAGGATGTCGGGATGGGCGCCCCGGCCGATGGCGGAGCGGCTGTCGAACTTGAGCTGCACCATCACCTCGCCCTGGGCGTCGGTGCCCCCGGTCACCGCGTTGACCGCATACTTCAGAAGGGGATAATTGGTTTTCGTGATCTTCCGGATTGCCGTGAAGATGGCATCGACGGGCCCCACGCCGAAACCGGCTTCCTGGATCATCTCGCCGTCCACCTCCAACTGCATCGTGGCGGTCGGCACGGCGACGCTTCCGCTGACGACGTTGAGATAGAGGAACTTGAACTTCTCTTCGCCCCGTGAAATCTCCTCCTGGATGATGGCCTCCAGGTCCTCGTCGAAGACCTCCTTCTTGACGTCGGCCAACTCCTTGAAACGGTAGAAAACCCGGCCAAGCTCTTCCTCGTTGAGATTGTAGCCCATCTCGCGGAGATGTTTCCCGATAGCGTGGCGTCCGGAGTGCTTGCCGAGAACGAGGTTGCTTGCCGACATTCCGACCGACTCGGGGGTCATGATCTCATAGGTGGTCTTTTCCTTGATCAGGCCGTCCTGGTGGATGCCCGACTCGTGGGCGAAGGCGTTCGCCCCGACAATCGCCTTGTTCGGCTGGACCGCCACCCCGATGATCTGTGTCAGGAGGCGCGAGGTCTGGTGGATGTATTCGGTATGTATCCCGGTTTCAAACCCGAAGAAGTCCTTCCGGGTCTGGAGGGCCATGACCACCTCTTCCAGGGCGCTGTTTCCCGCCCGCTCACCGATCCCGTTGATCGTGCACTCCACCTGTCGGGCGCCATGTTTGACGGCGGCAAGGGCATTGGCCGTGGCGAGGCCGAGATCATTGTGGCAATGGACCGAGATGACCGCCTGACGGATGTTCTTCACTTTTGCATAAAGGGTTGCGATCAGATTTCCGAACTCCTCCGGGATCGCATAGCCGACCGTGTCCGGGATATTGACCGTCGTCGCCCCCGAGGCGATGACCGCCTCGACCATCTCGCAGAGGTAGTCCCGGTCGCTCCGGGTCGCATCCATCGGCGAGAACTCCACGTTTCGCGTATAGCCGCGGGCATGGGCGACGGCGGCGCAAGCCTCCTTCAGCACCTCCGCGCGCGTTTTGCGAAGCTGATATTTCAGGTGGATGTCCGATGAGGAGATGAAGGTGTGGATCCGCGGATTGGCGGCCACGGCAACGGCCTCCCAGGCCCGGTCGATGTCGGTTTTGTTCGCTCGGGCAAGCGCCGCGATCTGACAGCCGCGAATCTCCGCTGCGATCTGCCTGACGGAGGCGAAGTCGCCTTCCGAGGCAATCGGGAATCCGGCCTCGATGATATCGACCCCCATTTTTTCGAGCTGGCGGGCGATCCGAAGCTTCTCGTCCGGGTTCATGCTGGCCCCCGGCGACTGTTCGCCGTCCCGAAGCGTCGTGTCGAAGATATAAACCCTCTCTTTTGCTGATTCCATTTTTTGGCTCCTTTCGCACAAAATAAAAAGGCCACGGGTTTTGGAGCCCATGGCCTTTAGGTTTCGATCAGAGGAGATGTGGTTACGGAAGTCCTAAAGACAATGGGAGGCGGCTCCTGTTTAACAGGCAAAGAAGGGCGAGACCCAAAAGGAGGGGAAGACGATTGATTCCGATGCCCGCTCTTTCCAAAACCGCTGTCATTTCAAGAAGACCTCTCGTTGCGTTGCCGGAGAATTCTTAAAACCCGGGATCATCCACTGCGGTTAGTGTCTAAAACAAAGCACCGTTCCTGTCAAGTTTTTATATAAAATTCTTTCTACTTTTTCTTGCCTTATGGGACAGATGAAGATAATAAACCGAAACGGTTCAGCAGAAAAAATACACAAAAGGGGGGAATTGTATGGCTAAGATTGACTTTGCACTGACCGACTTGAGGAAGGCATTCCCGAAAAATTTTACGGAGGCGCAGATCGCCCAGGGGCAGACCCTGTTCCTGAAGGAACTCGCTCTGGATGCCCATAAATTCTATGGCGGCAAGATGATGACCATCCCCAAGGCCGGCGTCTACGGGTTCAACTGGTTCAACGTCTGGTACACCCCGGGCGTATCCAAGATCTCCACAACCATCCGGGACCGCAACGAAGCCTCGTTTGAACTGAGCAACAGGGGCAACTTCGTCGCGGTGGTGAGCGATTCCACACGCGTCCTCGGGGATGGCGACGTGACCCCCTCCGGCGGTCTCGGCGTCATGGAGGGCAAGTCCTTTCTCATGAAATACCTGGGCGGCGTGGACGGCGTTGCCCTGTGCATCAACAGCTACAATGCCAAGGGGGAGCATGACCCCGACAAGATCATCGATTTCGTCAAAATGGTGGAGCCGAGTTTCGGCGCCGTGAACCTGGAGGACATCTCCCAGCCGAACTGCTACAAGGTCCTCGACACCCTGCGCGATGCCTGCCAGATTCCCGTCTGGCACGACGACGCCCAGGGGACCGGTTCCGTGACCCTGGCCGGGCTCATCAACGCCCTCAAGGTGGCGGACAAAGAGTTGAAGGACGTCCGTCTCGCCATGTTCGGCGCCGGGGCCGCGAACGCGACGATCATCCGCCTGCTCCTCCAGGCCGGGGCGGATCCGGAAAAGGTCGTCGTCTGCGATTCCAAGGGTGGGCTCCACAAGGGCCGCAAGGACATCCAGGCGGACAAACGATTCTACCGGAAGTGGGAGATCTGCAAGGCCACGAACCCGAAGAAGATCCATTCCATCGACGCGGCCATGAAGGGGGCGGACGTCCTGATCGCCCTGTCCACCCCGGGACCGGACGTGATCAAACCCGCCTGGGTGAGCTCCATGGCGAAGAAGTCCATCGTCTTTGCCTGCGCGAACCCCGTGCCCGAGATCTACCCCTACGCTGCAAAGGAGGCGGGGGCTTATATCGCCGCCACGGGCCGCGGGGACTTCCCCAACCAGGTGAACAACTCCCTCGGCTTCCCGGGGATCCTGAAGGGGGCCCTCCTGGTCAAGGCCTCGAAGATCACCGACAATATGGCCATTGCCGCGGCCTACTCCGTGGCCAAGACCGCGGAGAAGCGGGGCATCAACCCGGACAATATCATGCCCAAAATGGATGAGTGGGAGGTCTTTCCCGCCGAGGCCCGCGACGTGGCCATGCAGGCCATCAAAGACGGTGTGGCGCGGGTGAAGATGACAGGCAAGGATGCCTTCAAGCGGGCCGAAGTTGACATCAAGGAATCCCGCGAACTCATCAACCACCTCATGGAGGAAGGTTTTATCCGGAAACCGCCCATGAGCATGCTGCAGAACGCGATGAAGCGGGCCGTCGATCAGGTCAAGAAATGAAATAGGGACATTTTCCATCCCGAAGGGATTGGAACATAACGGGGACATGTTCCGGAAGCCCGAAGGGATCGGAACGTCTCCCCGGAAGAAAAGGAAATAGACAGAGGAGGGGCCGGGCATGCGAGAAATCCAGGTCGAAACGATCATCAAAACGGTCAAAGACCTCTTCATCGACGCCAATTATCACCTGGGGCTGGACGTCGTCGACGAGTTCGACCGGAGGATACAGAGCGACGAATCCCCCGTTGCCCGCGAAGTGCTCCGGGAGCTCAAGCAGAACGTCGCAATCGCCTCGCAGGGCGAGTACCCCATCTGCCAGGATACGGGGCTTGCCGTCGTATTTGTCGATATCGGTCAGGATGTTCATGTGGTCGGGGGCGATCTGAAGGACGCCATCAACGAGGGGGTGCGGCAGGGGTACAAAGAGGGATACCTGAGAAAGTCGGCCTGCCATCCCTTCACCCGAAAGAACACCGGCGACAATACCCCGGCGATCATCCATTATGATATCGTTCCCGGCGATAAGATCAGAATCGTGGCCGTCCCGAAGGGAGGGGGCGCGGAGAACATGAGTCGCGTCCATATGCTGGCGCCGTCGGCGGGCGCCGAAGGGGTCAAGGATTTTATCGTCAACCGTATGAAGGAATCCGGCTCCAACCCCTGTCCCCCGACGATTGTCGGCGTCGGCATCGGGGGGACATTTGAGAGGACGGCCATTCTGGCCAAGAGAGCCCTCTTGAGGAAAGTGGGTCAGCGGAATCCCGACCCGGAGATTGCCGGGATGGAACGGGAGGTTCTGGAGCGGATCAACAAAATCGGGATCGGTCCGATGGGTTACGGCGGCAATACAACGGCGCTGGACGTCTTTATCGAGCTGGAACCCTGTCATATCGCCAGCCTGCCGCTTGCGGTGAATGTGCAGTGTCATGCGAGCAGGCATAAAGAGGCGACAATCTGACAGGCTGAGAGGCTTTAGGACATGTGGGGACACCTTGCTGCAAGGTGTCCCCAGCCCGAAGCGATCGGCACGTGTCCCAGGAATGCCGGAAGGAGGAATAGCGTATGGCGAACGAGATCCGATTGAACACCCCGCTGACCGAAGCGGATGTCGATCGATTGAAGATCGGCGATAAGGTGCTGCTCAGCGGCGTCATTTATACGGGCCGGGATGCGGCGCATAAACGCATGATCGACCTCCTGAATCAGGGCAAAGAGCTTCCCATTGATGTTCGCGGCCAGGTCATCTACTACGTGGGACCGACGCCTGCCCGGCCCGGCAAACCGATCGGTTCCGCGGGGCCGACGACGAGCTACCGAATGGATGCCTATGCCCCCAGGTTGATGGCGCTCGGCATGAAAGGTATGATCGGCAAAGGAAATCGGGCGCCCGAAGTTATCGAGGCCATGAAGAGCAACAAGGCGGTTTACTTCGGGGCGACCGGAGGCGCCGGGGCGGTGCTCGCCAAGAGCATCAAGAAGGCGCAGGTGGTTGCCTATGAAGAGCTCGGGCCTGAGGCCATCCATAGACTGGAGGTAGAGGATTTCCCGGTGGTTGTGATCAACGACACGAAGGGCAACGACCTTTACGTCGAGGGGGCGAAAAAATACCATCAAGACTGACGGCTTCGTAAAAAATCCGGATGCCGCGTTGCGCATCACCCTTCGTCGTTGCAGCGTACGCTAAAAGTACGCCTCACTTCTCAGGGTTCGCGCGCCTTGCCTGCGGAGCTTTTTACGAAGCCGTCAACAATGAACGGCACCTAAAGAGGAATGAGGAATATGATAACGTCAGGGCATCGCGGCAGAGAAATCGAGACGGCGGCACACGATGTGCTGATCTTTGGAACGGGGCTTGCGGGGCTGCGGGCGGCGGTCGAGATTGCACGCCGATCGAAGGATACCATCAACATCGGCCTCGTTTCGAAGGTCCAGATTCAGCGTCCCCATTCCGTCTGTGCGGAGGGCGGCACGGCGGCCGTCCTGCGGGAAGAGGACGGCGACAACCTGAATCTGCACTCCTGGGACACGGTCAAAGGTTCCGATTTTCTCGCGGATCAGGACGTCGTGGATCGATTCGTGGAAACCAGTCCGAAAGAGATCCTGCAACTGGATCAGTGGGGAATGCCCTGGTCGAGACGGCCCGATGGCCGTATCCAGCAGCGTCCTTTCGGCGGGCACAGTTTCCCGAGGGCCACGATGGCGGCGGATAAAACCGGATTCTTCGAGGTCCAGGCCCTGTACGACACCCTGATGCAGTATCGGAATTTTTCCCGGTACGATGAATTTTTCGCGACGTCCATCCTGGTGGAAGACGGCGAGTTCCGGGGGCTGGCGGGGATCTTCATGCCGACGGGAAAATTCATGGTGCTGCGGGCCAAGGCGATGCTCATCGCCTCCGGCGGTCTCGGAACCCTGTATGCCTTCACGACCTACTCCCAGACCGTCAGCGGCGACGGCCAGGCGCTCGCATACCGCGCCGGCCTCCATCTGGAAGATCCCGAGTTTCTGCAGTTTCACCCCACCGGTCTTGTTCCTTCGGGCATCCTAATGACGGAGGCTTGCCGGGGGGAAGGGGGATATCTGAGAAATTCCGAAGGCAAACGCCTCATGGAGACCTATGCCTCGAAATTCATGGAGCTGGCGCCGCGGGATATCGTCTCGCGGTCCGAGATGACCGAGATCCTGGAAGGCCGGGGGTTTCCCGGCCCCGGAGGTCTGGATTACGTCCACCTGGATCTGACGCACCTGGGGGCGGAAAAGATCAATCACGCCCTTCCGTTGATCCGGGAAGTCTGCATGAAGTTCCTGGCGCTGGATCCGATCCTGACGCCGATTCCCGTGAGGCCGGTCGCCCATTATTCCATGGGCGGGATCGAGGCGGACATCAACGGCGCCACGGCCATGCGCGGGGTCTGGGCGGCGGGGGAGGTGGCCTGCCACTCTCTGCACGGGGCCAATCGTCTCGGCTGCAATTCCACCGCGGAATGCCTCGTGTGGGGGGGCATTACCGGCGAGGAGATCGTGAAGTATCTCCAGTCCGATCCGCCCCTGCCGAAACTGCCCGCGGACGCCGTCGATGCGGAGTGGGAGCGGATCTTTGTCGGACTGTGCGGGCGGAAGGGAGGGGAAGATCCCTACGCGATCAAAAAAGAACTCCGCGAGTTGATGGACAGGTTCGCGGGGGTTTACCGCGATGCCGAGGGCATGGCGGAGGGGCTGAAAAAGGTTCTGGCCCTCAAGAAGCGCTTTGCAGGCGTTTCCGTTATGGACAAGAGCGGGATCTACAACACGAACCTCGTCAATGTGCTGGAGATCGAGAATCTTCTCGATCTCGCGGAGGTGATCCTCACGGCGGCCATGGCCCGGCAGGAGTCACGGGGCGCCCATTCCCGGAGGGATTTCAAGACACGGGATGACGACAACTGGCTGAAGCACACCCTTGCCGGCTACACCAAGGGCGGGCCCGTGCTCAGTTACAAACCGGTGGCGATTACGAATTGGAAACCGGTGGAACGCAAGTATTAGGCTTTTCGGGGACATGTTCCGGAAGCCCGAAGGGATCGGAACGTGTCCCCGACGC
The DNA here is from genome assembly GCA_023249795.1 of Syntrophaceae bacterium. Taxonomy (GTDB): domain Bacteria; phylum Desulfobacterota; class Syntrophia; order Syntrophales; family UBA5619; genus UBA5619. Next base: position 4,115 of record JAHFBU010000026.1, on the reverse strand, counting down.
CTCGGCCCTGCATCCGGCTATTTCTAAAACAGCCCGCTAAGGAGGGACTAATGACCAAACAGTTCGACAACCACTTGGGCATCATCGGCTGGCTCGGCGGCGGCCGATGGGGAATCGAGCGCTACCTCTACATCATTCACCGGGTCGCCGGGTTGGGGGTCCTTCTTTTTTTTATGATGCACATCTTCGAAAGCTCCGTCCGGGTCTTCGGGCCTGACCGTTGGAATGCGGCCATGAACTTCCTCGACAGCCCCTTTTTCAAACTCGGCGAGTTCGTCGTTTACTGCGGGTTTGCCTTCCATGCCCTCAACGGCCTCCGGCTCATCCTCATCGAACTCGGGTTTGCCGTGGGGAAGGCGGAGGAGCCGGTTTACCCGTACCGATCCTCCATTGACGTGCAAAGACCCCTCATGATCGTCGTCATGGTCATGGCCGCCGTGGTCATTCTGGCGGGGGGCATGAACATCTTTGTCTTGGATTAGAGGAGGCCGGCACATGCGCGAAACGAACACATGGTTCTGGTTTATCATCGCGGGCATCGTCATTTTCGTCCTGGGAGGGCTCCACATGATGACGGTGCATATGAATGCGATTCTCGGCATTTTCAACCCGGCGCACGGGGACGCCGTGGCCTGGGAGAACGTCTCCTGGCGGGGCGGGAACCTTTTTTTCACCGGGACCTATATCTTTCTGCTGGCCGCCGTTCTCTACCACGGATTCTTTGGGCTGAGGACGATCCTCTTCGAGCTTGGCTTCTCCCTGCGGGGACAGCAGTTCATCACGAATTTTTTGTGGTGCGCGGGGATTGTTCTTTTTGTCATCGGAACCTACGCCGCCATTGCCGCAAGGGCGATCGGGAAGGCCCTGTAAGGAGGGAAAATGGAACAGCTCAAGACAGTTCCCATTACGTTTTACATTCGACGGTTCGATCCGGAAACGGATGAAGAACCCCAAGTCCGGCCGTATTTGCTTCAGGTTGAAAAGGGGATGACGGTCCTGGACTGCCTCCACAGGATCAAGGAAGAACAGGATCAGTCTCTGGCCTTTCGCTTTTCCTGCCGCATGGGTGTCTGCGGATCATGCGCCATGCTCATCAACGGCAGGCCCATGCTTGCGTGCAACTCGCAGACCCTGGATCTGACCGACAGCGTTCTGACCGTGGCAGCCCTGCCCAACTTCAACATCATACGGGATCTCGTTCCCGACCTCGTTCCGATGTTCGACGTCCACCAGCGGGTCAAGCCTTATATCATCCGCAAGGACGCTTTGGAGATGGAAACCCCCTCCTCTGAATATTTCCAGAGCCCGCATCAACTGGAGGAGTTTCTCCAGTTCACCTATTGCATCAAGTGCGGGGTCTGTATGGCCGCCTGTCCCACCATGGCGACGGACAGGCAGTACCCCGGTCCCATGCCCCTCACGCAGATCTATCGTTACAATACGGACTCCCGCGACGACGGGGGCGGGGAACGGAAGGATCTCGCGGCGAAGAGCCGCGGGGTCTTCGGCTGTCACTACGCCGGCGAGTGCTCCAACGCCTGCCCCAAGGGGGTGGACCCGGCCCGGGCGATCCAGCTTTTGAAGCGGGATCTCGTGCGGGATTACCTGAATTTGGGAAAGGCCCATCCCTGCGCCAAGACCCATCCCCTGCCGTCGGATGTGGAACGGAAGCCCCGGATCGAGGCGCCGCCGTTTACGGCAGGCGTGTAGGATAAAGAGGCAAAGGAAGGTCAAACCTTGCACCAGAACTATTATAATCAAACAAGGAGGTAATTCATGAAAAGGATAGCCATCAAAAAAACCGGTTTCGCTGTTGCTGTTGTGTTTCTGGCCGTCGCATTTCTCCTGTACGGGGGAATCGCCAACGCCCAGAAGATCGAAATCAAATTCTCCCATGTTGTTGCCGATATGACGCCCAAGGGGCAGGCGGCCATGAAGTTCAAGGAAATCCTCGACAAAACAGGTGTCTTCGACGTGAAGGTTTTTCCCTCCTCCATGCTCTACGGCGACAAGGAGGAGTTGGAGGCCCTGAGGGCCAACAATGTCCAGGTCATTGCACCGTCCATGACGAAGATGGTGGGATTCAACCCCCAGTTCCAGATCGTGGATATGCCGTTCCTGTTCGCCAACGATGATGCCGTCGAAGCCTTCTGGATGTCCGAGCATGGCAAGGAGATGTTCAACAGCCTTCGTCGGGCGGGGTTCATCGGCCTTGCGATGTGGCCGAACGGCTTTACGCAGTTTATCAACCAAAAACGTCCGCTCAAAACGCCGGAGGATTTCAAGGGGCTGAAACTCCGCGTCCAGAGCGGCGGTTTGCTTGATGCCCGCAACAAGGCCCTGGGCGCCGGATCCCAGACCATGGCCTTCGGCGAGGTTTACCAGGCCCTCAACAGCAAGGCCATCGACGGCCTGGACAACACCTTCAACAATATCGAAACGATGAAGTTCTACGAAGTGACCAAGTATCTGACCGTCGGCGATTTCACCCGGCTCGACTATATCGTAATGACCAACGCGAAATTCTGGGACGGCCTGACGCCGGGCCAGCAGAAGCTCTTCACGGATGCCATGGTACAGGCGAGCAAACTTGAACGGAGACTGAGCGAAGAACTCAACGCCAAGAGTTTCGAGAGCATGAAGAAGTCCGGCAAAGTGGAGGTATACACCCTCACCCCGGCGGAGCGGCAGGCGTTCATCAAGGTCCTGGCGCCTCTGTATGAGTCTTACGAAGGAAGGATCGGCAAGGCCAACCTTGATTACGCAAAAAGCCTGAAATAACATCTTGAGGCCATCCATTGAAACGGGAGCGGGCCCGTCGGAAACGGGTCCGCTCCCATAGCATGTACGGGGGATACATGGGACAGGAAAAGAGCATCTGGTCACGATTTTATGAAGGTTTTGAGGAATGGACAGCCGGGCTTCTTCTCTTTACCGGTCTCACCCTCATCATGATCAACGTTACCCTCCGGTACGTCTGGGGAATGCCGGAATCGATTCTGGATGAATTCTCCGTCTATTTCGTCGTCTGGGGAACCTTTGTGGGCATGTCGGTGGCGCTGCGGACCAACCACCACATCAAGGTGGATATGTTCTATGACATGATGCCTATGCGGATCAAACGTTACGTCAGCATATTTGCCCACTCCCTGAGCTTTGCCTTCTGCGTTTTCTACACTTATTTCGGGTTTTTGCTCGTACAGGATTACTATGTGACGGGCCAGGGTTCCACGGACAGCCAGTTTCCCCTGTGGATCGTATACTTCGTCATGCCCGTCAGCGGCATCATGTTCGGCGCCCGCTTCATCCAGAAGCTCCTGTTCCTGTTCAGGGATGGCGGCCGGTCCTGGAGCGACGAGATGGAGAAAGGAGCGATTGTCTGATGGAAACCGCGGTCTTATTCGGAATTTTCATTTTCCTGTTCTGTTTGAACGTTCCCATCGCCGTCTCTCTGGGCACGGCGGCTATCGTTGTCCTTTGGGCAACGACGGACTTCACCCTCTATATGATCGCCCAACGTATGTTCGCCGCCCTCCTGTCGCCGCCTCTGCTTGCCATCCCATCCTTCGTATTTGCGGGGGTCGTCATGGCCCACGGCGGCATTTCGAAGTACCTTATCGCCGGGCTCAGGGCATGGGTCGGCCATCTCCCCGGCGGCCTTTCCGTCGTGACCATTGCCGCCTGCGCGATTTTCGCGGCGATCTCCGGCTCAAGCCCGGCCACGGCAGCCGCCATCGGCGCGATCATGCTTCCCGCCATGATTGACGCGGGCTACCCCAAACGCTACGCCATGGGACTCGTGGCCGCCTCCGGGACCCTGGGGATTCTCATTCCCCCGAGCGTGACCATGGTCATCTTCGGCATCGTCTCCGAGTACTCCATCGGCGAGCTCTTTGCCGCGGGGATGATCCCGGGGATCATCCTGGCCTTGATTCTGATCGTGAGCGCCGTGATCTACGCGAAAATCGGAAAATTCGGCATCCTTCCGAAAGCCTCCTGGGAAGAAAGGTGGAGAAGCACCCTCAAAGCCCTCCCCGGCGCCTTCCTGCCCGTCTTCATCCTCGGAAGCATCTACATGGGCATCGTTACCCCCACGGAAGCGGCGGTTCTGTCGG
>JAHFBU010000239.1 GCA_023249795.1 Syntrophaceae bacterium | reverse complement strand
GGTTCGCGAGGCGCGGGGGTTCACCTCAAGAACGTAAAGTTCGCCGTCCTTGATTGCGTACTGGATGTTCATCAGGCCGATCACCTGGAGCTCCTCCGCGATCCGCTTCGTCTGCCGTTCGATGGTTTCCAGGAGTTCCGGCGAAAAGGTGATCGTCGGCAGGACGCAGGCGCTGTCCCCGGAGTGGATCCCCGCCTCCTCGATGTGCTCCATGATCCCGGCAACAACGGTCGTCTTTCCGTCGCTGATCGCATCCACGTCCACCTCGATTGCGTCTTCGAGGAACTTGTCAATCAGGATCGGATGGCCGGGGGAGACTTCCAAAGCGCGGACCATGAACTGCCGCAGGCCTTCCGTTTCGTAGATGATCTCCATCGAACGGCCGCCCAGGACATAAGAGGGGCGGACCAGAACCGGGTAGCCGATCCGCTCAGCCACGCGGATCGCCTCCTCCGTATCCATGGCCGTGCCGTTGTCCGGCTGACGGAGATTGAGGCGGTTCACGATCTCCTGGAAGCGCTCCCGGTCCTCGGCGCGGTCGATTGCATCGGGTGAGGTTCCCAGAATCGGCGCCCCTGCCGCCTCCAGGCCGCGGGCGAGATTCAGCGGCGTCTGGCCGCCGAACTGGAGGATGACGCCCATCGGTTTTTCCGCCTTCAGGATGTGCAGGACGTCTTCCAGCGTCACCGGCTCGAAGAAGAGTTTGTCGGAGGTGTCATAGTCGGTGCTAACCGTCTCCGGGTTGGAGTTGACCATGATGCTCTCATACCCCTCCTCCCGAAGGGCGAAGGAGGCGTGGACGCAGCAGTAGTCAAATTCGATCCCCTGTCCGATCCGGTTGGGGCCTCCGCCGAGGATGACCACCTTCGGCTTCGTCGAAGGCCTCGTCTCGTCCTCGGTTTCATAAGTGGAATAATAGTAGGGGGTGTAGGCCTCAAATTCCGCGGCACAGGTATCGACGAGTTTATAGACGGGAACGATCCCTGCCGCATAACGGCGGTTACGGATCTCCTCTTCGGAAAGATTCCAGAGGCCGCCGAGATAGCGGTCGGAAAATCCCAGCCGCTTTGCCTCGTGGAGAATCTCCGTCGAATACGGTGTCTCCTCGATCTCCTTCTCCGCCTCGACCAGAGACTGGATCTGATTCAGAAACCAGGGATCGATCCGTGTCAGAAGTTGGATTTCCTTCAGGGTCATCCCGCGGCGGAAGGCCGCGGCGATGTAGAAGAGGCGGAGTGAATTGGGCACCGCGAGCTTCGGCGCCAGAAATTCCCTGAGGTGGCGGATGCCCTCTTCTCCGGAGGAATCGGTCGGCAGGTCTATCATCAGGCCGAAGCGCTTGATCTCCAGGGAGCGGATTGCCTTCTGGAGCGCCTCGCGGAAGGTCCGGCCGATCGCCATCGTCTCTCCGACCGATTTCATCGAGGTGGTCAGAAAGTCCTCCGCCTCGGGAAACTTCTCGAAGGTCCAGCGGGGAATCTTCACGACGCAGTAATCGATTGTCGGTTCGAAGGAGGCCATCGTCTCGCGGGTGATGTCGTTGGGAATTTCGTCGAGGGTGTACCCGACCGCCAGTTTTGCCGCGATCTTGGCGATCGGAAAGCCCGTCGCCTTGGAGGCCAGTGCGGAGGAGCGGGAGACACGGGGGTTCATCTCGATGACGATCATCTCGCCCGTGTCGGGGTGAATGGCAAACTGAACATTGGAGCCGCCCGTCTCGACGCCGATCTCCCGCATGATCGCAATCGCCGCGTCCCTCATCCGCTGGTACTCGACATCGGTGAGGGTCTGGGCCGGGGCGACCGTGATCGACTCCCCGGTATGGACCCCCATCGGATCGACGTTCTCGATGGAACAGATGATGACGACGTTGTCGGCCTTGTCGCGCATCACCTCCAATTCATACTCTTTCCAGCCCAGGGCCGACTGCTCCAGCATGATCTCGTGGATCAGGCTCGCGTCGAGCCCCCCCTTGGCGATCTCCGCGAGTTCCTCGCGGTTATAGGCAACGCCACTTCCCGTCCCCCCAAGGGTGAACGAGGGGCGGATGATAATGGGATAACCGATTTCGGATACGACGGCAAAAACCTCCTCCATCGACCGGGCGAAGCCGCTCCTGGGGACCTTGAGACCGATCTTCTCCATTGCCGTCCGGAAGAGTGCGCGGTCCTCCGCCTTGTGAATAACGGGAAGCGACGCCCCGATCATCTCGACGCCGTATTTTTCCAGCACGCCGGCCTCGGCGACGGAGACCGCCGTGTTCAGGCCCGTTTGTCCTCCGAGTGTCGGCAGCAGGGCATCCGGTCTCTCCTTCGCGATGATCTTCTCGACCGCCTCCGGCGTGATCGGTTCCACATAGGTCCGGTCCGCCGTTTCGGGGTCGGTCATGATTGTCGCCGGGTTGGAGTTGATGAGGATGACCTCGTACCCCTCCTCCTTGAGCGCTTTGCAGGCCTGGGTCCCGGAGTAGTCGAACTCGCAGGCCTGGCTGATGATGATCGGACCGGAGCCGATGATCAGTATCTTCTTGATGTCCGTTCTTTTAGGCATCTCTATCTCTTTCTTTTCTCTTTTCCAACCTCGACGGCATGCCTGTGGGACCCAGAGCCGCGATTTGAAGATTTTCCCGGGTACCATGCCACCGCAGCGAAGCGCCCCAAATTCGCCCTTTCCTTCTCCCACCACACCGCCCAGGCCGGGCGAGTGCCTTCGCGAAGGGACGCATTATGGATTTTTCGGGTGCCATGCCGCCGCAGCCCGGCGAGGATGTGAATAGCCGAAAAATGTATAGCGTTCCGGCGAAGGGACGAAACCCGGCCTGCCGCCTCTCACTCCCACTCGATCGTGCTCGGCGGCTTGGAACTAATGTCGTAAACGACCCGGTTGACCCCGCGGACCTCGTTGATGATCCTGTTGGAAATACGGCTGAGAAGGTCGTGGGGAAGCCGCGCCCAGTCCGCCGTCATCGCGTCCTCGCTCGTCACCGCCCGGATGACGATAACATTTTCGTA
>JAHFBU010000025.1 GCA_023249795.1 Syntrophaceae bacterium | reverse complement strand
GATCTGCGCAAAAGCAGGAGCACCCTCAACAACATCATCCTGACTTCCACCAACGCGGCCGAGGCCTTGAGCCAGGTGATCCCGGAAGTGAAAAATATCGGTTTTATGGCCGATTCAATCCGGGTGCCGATCAACACGGAATCCTTGATTGTGCTGAATGTGACCTTTCAAAACCACGCGGACCGGGAGGGCAAGATCGTTCCCTTGACGACCGATATGCTCAACAACATTTACAGGGAGGCCTCCGGAAACGATCCGGAACATCTGGTGGTCTATTCGGAGGAGCAGAACGTATCGACCGATCTGATCGGAATGGATGCGGCCATTGTCATTGAGGGGGAATTCAACCATACCCGGACGGCGTTCATTGATGTCGATCTCTCCGATGTTCCCGGTCTGTCGGACGCCTTGCTCCAGTCACAATCGATCCTGCGGATCCCCGTTGTCCACGCCAAGATATTCGGCTGGTATGACAACGAATACGGCAGTTACACGAACCGGCTCGGCGATCTGGCCGTGTATATTCATAAGAATCTGTTTTGTTGAAACGGACGAGGGGGATAGAAACGCGTACCGGCGATTACATACGCGTCATGAGACGGCTTTCCGATTTGGGATGATCTTATTCAGGATCAGATCTTCCAAGGCATCCCGCCTCAAACGGGCAAAAGTCATGCGCTCACCACCAACACAGGGCAGGGGGCCTGATTAATGACTTTTCCCAAGACATTGTCCCCTAATAGCTTTCTGATCCAACTCCGTTTGCCCTGCGATCCCATGATGATGACGTCACATTTTTCTTCTTCTGCGACGCTTAATATTTTCTCATGAGTTTTGCCCTCTTCGAGTCTTGTCTTTATCAATGCTCTCCCACCATCGGCAATGTGATTTATTTCGGAGATCGCCTTGCCCGAATCGCTGCAGAGGACATCTCCAATGTTTTTAATCCCCGTCAAATTCAGATCTCCTTCAAATTGCGGAATGACCCTAATGACGGTCACCCAGCATTTTTCATCATCGGCCAGTTTTAAGCCCTGGGTCAGGACCCCCCTTGAACCATTTACCGCTATCAGTATTTTTCTATATCCTTTCATAGCCAGCCACCTCTTATCGTGTCATGCTGAACTTGTTTATTTACCTCGCCACCAATACAGGGCATGGAGCATAAATGATCACCCTTTCTGCAGTGCTTCCGATAATCGCCTTATTAACGCCCCTGTATCCGTGGCTTCCCATGACGATCAGATCGTTATTCATCTGATTCGCGATATTCATGATCTTTTCTGCCGCATGTCCCTCCCGGATTTCCGTTTCAATGGATATGCCGCGTTCATTTGCTGAAAGCATCCTCGCCTTATCAAGGATCTTCTCCGCCTCCTGCCGCAGGTTTTTCTCAATCGATTCGGTCTTGAAAAATCCTATCATCTCTTCATAGCGCGGAATCACATAAAGCACGGTTAGCTTTGCATTGTTAATCGCGGCAAGATGCATGGCATGGTCGAGGGCTTTTTGGCTGGATGCCGAACTGTCGAATGGAACCAGAATAGACTTGTATTCGCCCGGATGTTCCGATCCGGCCTTTTTGACAACAAGCACATCGACCGGTGAATTCAGGATCACCTGCGATGTCACGCTGCCCATCAGCAGTCTGTTGAGTCCTCTTCTCCCATGCGTGCCGAGGACGACAAGATCCGCCTTATTCTCCTGTGCAATCTCGACAATAAGAGTCGCGGGCTCTCCCTCACATAGCAGCGACTGTGCATCCAGCCTGAATTCCGAGTTCAGCATTCTTTTGGTCCGGACACACATATTTTCGCCAACCTTCAGACGCTTATCCAGTTGTTCCGGTGCAATCCCGAATTCTTCCGTGTCAAAGTAAACGGCATGCACCAGAATGAGTTTCCCGCCGTGTTTATTGGCCCAATTCGACGCCTCGATAAGAGCGGCCGTGCTGGGTAAAGAACTGTCGATTCCTACCAGTATTGTTTCGTACATGGTTTTTTTGAGGTCCGGGTCTGTTTCAAGTGGCTTCATCAATGCGCCCCCCCGCCCTGTCTGAATATCAGGCCGACCGCAAAGCCGGCGCTGATGGCCACCAGTATTGATATGATCCCGTAAAGCGCCCCGTTGTTCATCGCCATGTTAAACATGGTCTTTACAAAACCGACCTGCTCCACCAGCACGTTCGATTCCGCTGTTTCAACAACCTTCTTGTCCTTGACGGCATATACGGTGGCTGTGTAATTGCCTTGTAATGCCTGGTACGGCCAGTCCAGCAATATGTAATAATTCTGTCTGCCCTTTCTTTCGGAAATTGCTATCTTCCCGGAGGAGGTGTCGTACACTTTGGACGACTCTTTAACCTTCACAAATTCATTGAACCACTTTGATTTCTCCTCTTCGCTTTCGACCGGTCTGATCTCGATATGTCTATTGAGTGCCGGATAACCGAGAGAATATTTATCCCTTTCGTCAGAGGACAGGATTTCAGCCAAATTCTTTGTGCTGTGAAGAAAATAAAGGCTCGGCACATGCTCATAGCTAAGGTTCCCGATATTCATCCACAGGAGACCCGCTACCCTGCCCTTCTTCCGTAATAACTGGGAGCCCTCAGAGGAGGCAATTTTTATGACCAGGTCGGTGCCCTGATCCGCCTCACCCCTGACACTTACAGTGCTGCCGTGATAAAAGAAATCGATCTTTATGTGGTCATGGTTCGCCTTTATCGTGAGCATGGCGAATGTTCCCGTCTCTGTCATCAACAATCCAAACAGTACCATAAGAACTATCCTGAAAACGTTAATGCTCTTGGCTTTTTGCTTTTGATTGTTTACCCGCTTCATCGTCAATGTCCACCTGCCTGTGATAACAGCAATGACGGTGTCAGTGCGAGATCAAAAACTATCTTTGCGGTTACAACGAGCACGATCACCGCGAGGATGACCTTGAGTTGTTCACCCTTGAGTTTCCTTCCAAAGGCCGCGCCGATTTGCGCCCCAAATGTCGAGCCTATAAGAAGAAGAACTGCGAGAACGAAGTCGACGGTATGATTGGTATATGCTTGAAGGAATGTGACCTCTATACAATTGAAAAGGATCTGGAAGAGACTGGTTCCTACAACCACATGCATCGGCATCCTCAATATATACACCATAACGGGCACCATCAGAAATCCGCCGCCTACTCCCATGACCGCCGCGAGTATTCCGACAAAACCGCCGAAGATGACGGGAAGCAATAATGAATGTGTGACTCCCGATTTTTCAAAATGGGTTTGAAGCGGAAGCGATTTGAGGCATCTTGTAAACGCCGATTCTTTCCGATCCTGATTTTCAGAGGCTTGACTGCCTGACTTTCTCAGACTGATAAGGCTTTCAATAAGCATATATGTTCCGACGATTCCAAGCATCAGTACATAGGTTATTTTGATAACAAAATCGGCATTGCCCGTTGCCTCTAAAATTTTTATGGCCTGCACTCCCAAAACTCCGCCGACAAAACCTCCCAGAAGAAGATACAGCCCCATTTTGAAATCGACGTTGCCGACCTTCCAGTGTGCATATGTTCCGGATGTCGATGCGGCGACGATCTGGTTTGAGTCCGTTGCGGCGGCAACCGTTGAAGGAATACCGAACATGATTAAAAGCGGCGTCAGTAAAAAACCACCGCCAACACCGAAAAGACCTGAAAGAAGACCCACAATAAGCCCCAGGCCCACAGGGATGAGCACGTTAATGCTCGTTAACGCTACCGGCAAGTAAAGATACATAAGATTCATGAATCTGTTGTCTCCTTGAAAACAGCCTCATTTAAGCGGCATAAACGTGCCTTGACATGGTCACGATCGGCCTCGATTCTGTTTTTACAAGCTTTTGCAAATCACCTGATGTGACGCTCCCGTTATTCGTAATGCTTGGACTCAGCAGCACCATATCGACTTTGGCCTGCTGTTTTAGAAAATCCTTAATCGCCGAAAGGGCATCCAAAGCGACCGTATACACCCTTGTCGTGACGCCTGCGTCTTGGCACTTTTCCATGAGCGTATTAAGTTTTCCTTCAGATGCAGTGTCAATCTTCCCTGAAAAAATCTCTTTGGACGTTTCCGGTTCACCGGCCTCAGCAAAGGTTATCGCAGTCATGATATCTTCGAGTTTCTTAAAAAAATTTCTATTGTGGGCCATTAAGATGGTCAAATCTTTATTCATGGTCCTCGCAAGATCAATGGCATAAGAAAGCCCTTCATCAAACGCTTCGCTCTGGTAAGTGACAAATAATATCTGCTGTTTCATCTCTGCCCCCCCGGAATAGATTGTTGAAATCGATATCCATCCCTAAGCATGAAGCATACCAATGCCTAACTTATTATTATCAATGAGAAATAATTATTAGGGAAAATGGATGTTCGGAAAGTGAACGCTCAATCGGCAGATACAGCGGGCTGCCGTATGGGACAATGACTATATATCATATTGATTTTATAAGGAGTTATACGGATGAGACAGCGAATTTATAGCAGCGTTTGAAATATGAACGGGGTAAACGATTATCCCTCCTTCAATATCTTCCACAAACTCGTCCTCGATATGCCCAATGCTTCTGCCGCCTTTGTTCTGTTGCCGTCCAGCATCTTAACTACTTTTTCGATATATTCCTTTGTGAGTTCATCAACGGTCTTTATTTTTGCGGGGTCAATTGTTTCAATTTGTAATAATCTGAGCCCGGCCGGAAGGCTCTGCGGAGCGATGTAAGTATCCTGCTCCAAAATGATCGCCCTCTCTATAATATTTTCAAGTTCTCTGACGTTGCCTGGGAAACTGTAGTTCATCAGGATATTCATTGCCTCTTCCGAGATACCTTCGATTTTTTTGTTTGACTCAGGAAGATGTTTTTGCAGGAAGAAAATACTTAAAGGCTTAATATCTTCAGTGCGTTCCCGCAAAGGTGGTATGTGTAACTCCATGATGCTCAACCTGTAATAAAGGTCTTCTCTGAATCTCCCTTCAGACAGGAGACGCTTGACATTCTGGTTTGTGGCTGCCAGAAATCTTACGCTAACCTTGATCGGTTTTGTTCCTCCGACCCGGTAGAACTCACCTTCCTCAACCGCCTTCAGGAGCTTGGCCTGAAGATTTGGAGACAGTTCGGCGATCTCGTCAAGAAAGAGGGTGCCGGTATCCGCTATCTCCACAAGCCCCTGTTTTGCCGCTATCGCTCCGGTAAAGGCCCCCTTTTCATGTCCGAACAATTCGCTGGAGAGAAGGTCCTCCGTGAGAGTGGCGCAGTTTATTGAAAGAAAGGGCAAGTTCTTCCTTCTGCTGGTAGCGTGTATCAGTTTAGCGACGAGGTTTTTCCCGGTGCCGCTTTCACCCGTAATAAGGACATTGCATTCGGAATTTCTCAGGCTCTCGATGACGGTCAGCACATTCTTTATGCTCTCGCTCTTCGCAATGACAGGCGCTTCATTCTGCATGGCGAAAAAGGCCTTTAACGCGACATTTTCTTTTTTCAGGTTTTTCTGCTCTTCAATTTTTCTGACCTTGAGAAGCAATTCATCCAGATCGAATGGTTTGGTAATGTAATCATGTGCCCCTTTTTTCATGGCATCCACGGCTGAACTGATACTTCCAAAGCCGGTGATTATGATGGTCTCCATCTCCGGGTATTTCTCCTTAACTCTTTCCATAAGCTCGATTCCGTTCATCCGGGGCATCTTTATATCGGTGACAAGAACATCGAAAGACGCCTTTTCCATCATCTGCCGGGCTTCATCGCCGTCTTTAACGCCGGTGGCTTCATAGCCTGCTTCGTGTAAAGTTTCTAAAATATTCTTAAGGGTTATGTCTTCATTTTCTGCTACAATTATTTTCATAGTCATAATTATATCTTCCTTTTCGGCAACGTCATCATGAATGTGGTGCCTTTTCCTTCCTCGCTGTTAATATTTATCAGGCCATTATGCTTCTGAATGATATTAAATACGATGGCAAGACCCAGCCCGGTTCCATTATCTTTAGTGGTAAAGAACGGCTCAAATATTTTTTCAATGGTGGAATTGGACATTCCCGTGCCGGTGTCTGATACCCATATCTTTACAGAAGCATTATTAAATTCTGTTTTCACCGACAGGCTGCCACCTTCCGGCATCGCGTCGATTGCATTGCTGAATAAATTGATAAAAACCTGTTCTATCTGCGCTGGATCGGCATAAATGGTTTCACCGGGCTGGGAATCCAGAGTGAAATTTATGTTTTTTGTTTTTGCGGTAGCCGTGATTTGTCCAAATGCGCCTTTGATAAGGCCGTTCAGTTCGATATCACGCATCTGGGGCTCTCTTCCTCTTGCAAACTCAAGCAGATCGCCGACGATTTTTTTGACCCGCATTGTCTGGCCGAAAATATCGTCCAGCCCCGTCCTGATGTAGTGAGGGCAGTCAGGCTCGGATTTCCTGATAAGCCTCTGCGCTGTTGTATATATGTTGTTGAGCGGATTATTAAGCTCATGAGCCACGCCCGCTGCAAGTGTCCCTATGGATGCAAGTTTTTTGGATTCAACGAGTTGGGCCTGTTTCTCGTGTAGAAGTTCAAGACTGTTCTCCAAAGATATCTGCGTCAGCTGCAAGTGATCGAGCATCGTGTTAAAGGAGATGGCAAGGGAATATGTCTCGTCATGTTCCCTGATGGGCGCCCGCAGATTAATATCCCCTTCAGAGATCCTTCTTGTGATTTCAGCCAGTCGCTTTATGGGCGCAACGATATAGCTGGAGGTCTTATACACAAAAAAAGGTCCTAAGGTGCAGAGCAGAAAAACGGCGATATACAGGTGTCTCTGTGTCAGCGTTATAAAAGAATTAACTTTCTTCCTTTCACTTTCTGCTGTCTCGTTTGTGATCTCTTCAAGTTTGATCCCGATGACTTGTAAGTCATTTACGTTTGAATCACTTTTCCTGTAGCTCAGGAAAAGACTTCGGATGGCCTCTATATATTGACTGCACTCGACACAATAAGGCGTCTTTTTTTCTAACCCGGAGAGCGCGGTTTCCAATTTGACAAAAGAGTCACGGTCTCGGAAAAGCATGTAGTTCTTTTCCAGACGTCGCAGATTAAGAATAACGTCCGTTGAAAGCTTTCCCGCATGGGGGGGAGATGTCACTGAGGATTCGAGTTTTCTCCCTTCTTCTCGAACATTTTCAACAAGATCTGTTTCATGTCGGTAATTGATCAGCAAGGACTGGATAAGAGTCGAATATTCTTTAATCGAGCTGCGGAGAAGGGAAAAATCTTTTTCCCCGATCTCATCAATGACCTCAGTGGCGATACCGCCGATGGAATGATTGAATTTGTTGATTGCATCGACACAGTATTGGTAATATTCATCATTCTTGTGAAGAAGAAAATTTTTCTCATTCCGTCTGACTTCCAGCGCCTGTTCTGTAAGATTGTCGGCAATCTGAACGAAGCCCTGACGGATTTTTACATCGTTCAGATATTCATAACTCAGGAACCCGCCGAATATTACAATCAGGAAGGGGACCGAGATGCCGATGATCATCTTATGCCAGATTTTCAAGTGCATGGCTTATCGAATGCGTCTTATCATATTGATATTATTTAATAGTAAGCACGACATCTCCATGTGAGGGAATCAAAAGACGATCTTATAAGGGCTATCGGCGCCGATCTTGTGCTTCCCCGAATAGACGGCCCCGCTCCAGCCGTCGATACTGATGAAGTCCCCGCCTCGTATGGTTTTCCCGTCCACCTTGCTGTATCCTTTCGACTCGTAAACGTGAAGTTTGTTGAAGCCCACCACACCGACTTTATTGAGTTGAGGAATTGTCACCGCCGCATGGGACGTGCCGCCGCCCCTCGCGGTCAGAATGCCGTCGGCCTTCAGAAGAATGCCGACATCGTCGGGAACCGTATCGGGGCGGATCAGGATCAGGGCCGTTTTGGGCTCCTTGTCCCTGAAATATTCGATCTCTTTTTCGGAATAAACCGCTCTTCCGGTCAAGGCGCCTCCGCTGACCCCGATGCCCATGCCGAGGAAAGCTTGCTCAAGTTCCTCAGTGCCGACAAACTTGTCGACCTTGTCGGTTTCCCGCTGAACCATGTCCCGGGTCTGGAGGATGTACAGCCCTTTTATCGTGTCATTCTCGAAAGTGAATTCGATCTCCTGCTGGTTGAATCCTTTTTCATAGACCAGAAATTCCGCGATCCGGACCAGTTCGTTGTAGATTTCCGGAAATCGTATTTCCAGGGAAATCAGAGAATCCCTCTTTTCCGACATTCGCTGTTTTTCCGAGATGGGAAACGTCTCCACAAGACCGGAGACGATATCCTCCCCCTGAACACAGAAGATAAAATCCCCGTTGATGGCCACATCCTGCGAGGAGCCCTTGGGATCCCGCGTAAAGATCACCCCTGACCCTGAGTGCTCATTCAGATTCCCGAACACCATCTCCTGGACGATCACGGCCGTGCCCCATTCGTCGGAAAGATTCATCTGGCGTCGGTAGATCCGCGCCTGTTCGGAATGCCAGGAGGCATAAACATACAGGATGGCGTGCTCAAGTTGCCGGTAGGGATTGTCGATGATCCGGATGCCCCGCTTGATAATCGCCTCCTTGTAGGAAAGGGCGACCTGCTTCATCTGTTCAGGATTGAACTGATATTTCTTCGCAACCGCATAGCGGCTTTTATAACCTTTCATGATTTCATCGAAGATATTCCGATCAATCCCCTGAAACATCGCCCAGGTCTGCAGGAATCGCCGGTAAGAATCCCACGCCGCCCATTCGTGCCCTTCCTTTCGGGCAAGCCCCTCTGCAATTTTCTCATTGACTCCCACATTGAGAAACGAACTCATCATCCCGGGGAGCGAAATGGTTGCACCGCTTCTGACGGAAAGCAGCAGAGGGGTTTGGAGATCGCCGAAGTTTTTTCCGGTGACCCGCTCAAGCTCCTGAATCTCTTTGAAGACCCTTTGCTTCAAGTCATTGTAAATATTTTTATATCCCACGACGCCTTCATAACCCCTAAATACCTCCGTGGTGATGATAAATCCGGGCGGCACGGGGAAATTGAATGAGATCAGCTTCTTTAAAAAATAGGCCTTGTTGCCGATGAGGATCTGGTTGTCGGCATCCCTGTTTTTTTTGTTAAGGGTCGAGATGGCCAATTCCGGGATATAGGCCATGACCAGATTGAGGATTTTTTTGTTGTCCTTGAATTTTTCCAGTTCGGCATTCAGTGTCCGGATGACGGCGTTCACGAAATTATCCAGCACCTGCAGACCGAAGGCGGAGGCGATGATGGAGCGGACAAAGCTTTCCGAGTATTGATAAAATACCTTCTGATCCTTTGGCGTGACGGTTTTTTTATCCGCGGCTTCGTCGCCATCGATAAGTCGACCGATAATGATGTTCAGGTTGGAGCGATGGGCATCGATATAATAGTCACGGGTGATATCCTGAATGCCTTTGGCGATGAACTGAAAAATATCGATATACTGATCGATTGAAAACTGCCTGATCTGCAGGGCGCTCGTGATGTATCTCAGCTTGGCGACCAGCCCTTCCGTGGCCAGACCTTCGAGTTCGAGCGCCTTGATGTAAAGCCAGAGATATTCGTGGATTCTCAAAAGGGTGCTTTTGGTGATGAACTTGAGGTTCAGGGATTCAACCAGTTTTTCAAAAAGCATCGTGGCAAAGCTTTCGAGCCGAAACGTGAGCCCCATGGCTTCAAATTTTTCTTCGCGATAGGTTCCGTACATGGACGGAATCCCGGCAGCAATATGCCGTTTGAGGCAGATATTCTCAGAATAATCCGTCTTTTGGGGTGAAAGGATCTTCTCCTTCAGAACGGCGAGCATCGCCAGAACGAGGGTCAGGCTTTTGTAATAATCCTTTCTTTGCAGCGCGCGTTTAAGGGAACGAACTTTTCTCAGATCAAGCAGGCTTGATATTTCGAGGTCTTTAAGGATGTCCGCGTGCTGATGGAAATACTTGTTATAGATGAGCTGATAGAACCGGATCATCAGTTCGGCGCGTTCTGTTTCTCTATCGCCGACACCGGCGATCGCTCTGACCTCCTTTGATATCTTCTCGCGATCCCATTCCAGCAGTCTCTGCACATCGCCATGGATCTTCCGAAACAGGCTGCCGAAGATGATATGGATACCCTCAAAATATTCACCCGACGCCCGAACCTCGCCATAAACCTCCCGGGGCAGGTGATCCTTCAGAAACCTTTTGTCGCCCGATTTCCAGTAACGAAAAATGTCTTCGATGAAGGGCACAAGGCGGCTGTTACTTTCAACGTGAGACTGCTTCCTCAGGAAATAGATGAGCCTGTCGTTTCTTGCGGAAAGTTCATCCACCGCCGTGGAGATCGTCCGGAGTTCCCCTTCCGCTCCGATTTCGGTGAAATAGATCGGGAAGATCCTGAGAAGCTGCTTCAGCAGGTTGTATGCGGGCAGAATATCGGCGTTCAGCAGCCCGGAGATATCCTTCTGGAGAAGATCCGTATCCCGAATGAAAACCCCCTTCAAACTCAGATTGATGATGAGGGCCGAGAGAAGCCTCTTGGTCCATCTCGGTTTGCGGGCGATGATCTCCAGCCAGGAGCGGATGTTTTGAATATGGGCCGGGTTCACCTGAATCTGCCATTCGGCGGTCGATCCCTTCAGGTCGGGATGCTGAAAACCGAAGGCCACGAGTTCCTCAATGAAGGTATCCACGAGAGGGTGGAGATTCAATTCAAAGATCTCTTTGGCCAGGGTGTTGATGCATTCGAGGGTGGAACTCTGGTATTGATCCTGTGTAAACGTCCTTTTCAATAACCGAAATATCTTTTGCACAAGATCATGGATATTCCGATCGCTCTCTTCTTTCAACGCCCTGCCCAAACAGCGAGTGATCTCGATGAGGCCCGCATTGTGGATATCCGCAAGCCCCGGGACACTCATCACCTTGAAAAGGAAATTAAGCTTGACGAGATAAAGGTGCCCTTCGAAGGCGCTCGATTTTTCGAGGGCATCGGCAATCACAAGATATCCGTTTGCGATATGCGCATGGTCGGGCATGTCCAGATAGGTTGCGAGC
>JAHFBU010000238.1 GCA_023249795.1 Syntrophaceae bacterium | reverse complement strand
GAACACCCCCTTCCATGGCTGGACCCTGAGGGGAAAGGCGATCCTGACGATCGTCGGCGGCGTGATCCGCCATCGCGATTGCTGATATGATCCAGGCCGGTACGCCATATCAGACGGAGGCCATTGTTCTGCGGGTCATCGATTACGGGGATTCCGACCGAATCGTGACCTTCTGCACGTCCGGCTTCGGGAAGATTCGGGGAATCGCCAAAGGGGCTAGAAGAAGCCGGAAGCGGTTCGCAAACGCCCTGGAACCTTTTTCGTGCCTGCGGATCCAATTTTCGCGCAAGCGACCGGAGAGTCTGGCCCTGATTACGGGGTGCGACATCCTCTCCCACTTCTCCGGCATCCGCGCCGATCTCGAAAAAACACTGGCCGCCTCCTACCTGATCGATCTCACGGACCAGTTCACGCCGGAAGACAAGAAACACGAGGCGCTGTTTGTCCTTCTGCGGGATTTTCTTCTGCTCCTGGATGGAACCGCCGTAACGGATGCGCTGATGCGCTTCTTCGAGGTTCGCCTGCTTGGGATCTCGGGATACGACCCCGTTATGACCCATTGCCTCCGCTGCAAAACGTCGATCGGAAAACAGGCGGCCTATCGTTTCGACGCCGCAAAAGGCGGCCTGACCTGTGACGCCTGCGGACCGGAAAACCCGGCGGCCATCGGTCTCTCACTGGGGACGATCCGGACGCTCTTGATGGCGCGCGATATGGAGATTGACCGTCTCGGCCGCCTGCTTTTGTCGGGTCAGTCCGCCGAAGAAAGCCGACGCGTTCTTTCCTGTTTTATCCGCCACATCCTCGGACGGGAGCTCAAATCGGTTCATGTGCTGAATGAAATCCGTCGTCTGAATATCTAAACGGCCCGCGATTTCGTATTGACACGCGACGGACGCCGTGTTAAAAGCCTCGCGGTAAAATCATCCATGATATCAAGAAATAACGTGTTTTGATCCACAGGAGGAATCGTGACCTTTCAGGAATTGATCTTTGCCCTCGAACGGTACTGGGCGGACCAGGGATGCATCATACAGCAGCCCTACGATATTGAGGTCGGCGCAGGCACGTTCAACCCGGCAACCTTTCTACGCGCGTTAGGACCCGAGCCCTGGAACGTCGCTTATGTGGAGCCCTCCCGCAGACCCACCGACGGCCGCTACGGCGACAACCCGAACCGACTTCAGCACTACTATCAGTACCAGGTGATCATGAAGCCCTCCCCTCTCAACATCCAGGAGCTCTACCTCGACTCACTCAAGAGCTTCGGCATCGACCCCCTGGAGCATGACATCCGCTTCGTGGAGGACGATTGGGAATCCCCCACCGTCGGCGCCTGGGGGCTCGGCTGGGAGGTGTGGCTCGACGGGATGGAAATCTCGCAGTTCACCTACTTCCAGCAGGTCGGGGGGTTCGACTGCCGCCCCGTCTGCGCGGAGTTGACCTACGGCACCGAACGGATCGCCATGTACATCCAGGGGATCGACAATGTGTATGATCTCGAATGGACCAAAGGGATCAAATACGGCGACGTCCACCACCAGAGCGAAGTGGAGTGGTCCGTCTACAATTTTGAGACCGCCGATGTCGCCCAGCTTAGACAGCGTTTCGACATGTACGAGGCCGAGGGAGAAAGAGCGGCCGAAAAGGGACTTGTTCTGCCGACGTACGACCATTGTCTAAAGTGTTCTCATACCTTCAATCTGCTCAACGCGCGAGGGGCGATCAGCGTAGCCGAGCGGACAAGTTACATCGGCCGGGTTCGGAACCTGGCCCGCCTGAGCGCCGAGGGTTACCTCCGCCAGCGGGAGACCATGGGCTACCCCCTGTTGAACCGGAAATAACACCGGCCTACGGACCGTTAACAGATATCATCACGATGGGAGAATCATTCATGGGCAAAGAACTGCTCCTGGAAATCGGCACCGAAGAGATCCCCGCCGCATTTCTGCCGAAGGCGCTCCGCGACATGGAGGAGATCGCCCACAGGGAACTGGCATCAAACCGCATAGGTCACGGACAGATTCAGGCGATGGGGACACCCCGCCGCCTCTTTCTGGCGGTGGATGAGGTCGCCGAACGGCAGGAGGATCAGCTGGTAGAGAAGCTGGGCCCGGCCGTGAGGGTTGCCTTCGATGAAAAGGGAAAGCCCTCCCCGGCGGCCATCGGTTTCGCCAGGGGGCAAGGAATCGATGTCACCGAACTTGAACGGATCACAACGGAAAAGGGAGAGTACCTCTGCGCCCGGAAAAAGATCGTGGGCCAGGAAGCGGAAAGCCTCCTCCCGGCAATCCTGACGAAGATCATTACCGATCTCCCCTTCCGCAAATCGATGCATTGGTCCGACCTCGAATTCCGCTTTGCGCGGCCTATTCACTGGATCCTCGCCCTCTACAGCGGCCGGATCGTTCCCTTCAGGATCGCGAATATTGAAAGCGGCAACTTGAGCCGCGGCCATCGGTTCATGAGCCCCGGCTCCTTCCCGGTGGCCGACCGCAATGAGTATCTTACCAAAACGCGCGACCATTTCGTTATCGTTGACCCGGTCGAGCGGAAAGAGATCATCCGCGTAGAGACGGACAAGGCGGCAGCGCTTGTCGGCGGCCGGCCTCTCCAGTCGGAGGATCTCCTCGAAACCGTAACATTTCTGACCGAATATCCAACCGTCGTCTGTGGAGATTTTGACCGGGAATATCTGAAACTTCCCCAGGAGGTGCTTATCACCACGATGATCTCCCACCAGAAGTATTTCCCTGTGGTGGATGAAAACTGCACTCTTCTCCCCCACTTTCTTACCATCAATAACACGCTCGCCCGTGATCCTTCCGTCGTAAAGAAGGGAAATGAGAGAGTGCTCCGTGCCCGCCTCTCCGACACGCGGTTCCTTTTTGAGGCGTACCGGAAGATTCTCCTCGACCATCGCGTCGAGGATCTCAAACAAGTCATATTCCATACCCTTCTCGGGACATCGTTTGATAAGGTTATGCGTTTCCGTAAACTGGCCGGATGGATTGCC
>JAHFBU010000237.1 GCA_023249795.1 Syntrophaceae bacterium | reverse complement strand
AACGTTCAAGAAAAGCGCATACTACGGGCAGCGTAAGCTGGGCGGATGGCGTAATGAGGGGCTCCCCTGGACCTACGACATGGACAGGAAACTGGTCTACCAGCGGGATCGGTCCGAATAACAAAAGAACGCGTTCCCTCTTTACAGGCAAAATATGATCAAAGACCGATTGCCAGATCCTCTTGCAGAATGATATGATCCGCCGGTCTTGTTGAGAATCGGTGCTCGCGGTTGGGAGATAAGTCGTGAAGATTGTCGATCGTCTGGTTGGTCGGCTGTTAAAATGGGATCTGCAAACCCGTCTGGTGGTGGGTTTTCTGATTGCCACCTGTATCACGGGTTTTGTGGCGACCTGGGTGGGGACGTGGACGATCAACCAGATCATGCTCTCAGAGGTCCAGAACCGGGTCCGTCAAGACCTCAATACGGCAAGGCTGATCTATGATTCCCGTCTGGACAATATCCGATACCTGCTGATCATGTCTGCCGAAGAGGCGGCTCTGGCGGACGCCATTCAGAAAAAAGACCTCCGAACAATGGAGCGCTTCAAGAACCTGCTCCGGCGTGTTCCGGCCTGCCAGAAAGTAGGCCATATCGTCAATATGCTGTCGATAACCGATGCCGAAGGAAATGTTTTGTACAGGGCCACCAATTCCGGAGTTCGGGGGGACAATGTCCTGTGGGATCCGGTGATCAGAAAATGCATACAAACGAAGGCCCCTCAGGCATCGACCGAACTCATGTCGATCGAAAGAATCGTTGCAGAGAATCCTGCTCTTCGCGAACGGGTGGCGATCGAAATCATCAAGACGCCGAAATCTTTTGAACCCAAAGAAAAACGGCTCGCGGAAGGGATGGTGATAAGGGTTGCCTGTCCCATCATGGATTCGGATGAGAAATTGATCGGGGTTCTTGCTGGAGGATTTCTCCTCAACAAGGATCGTACTATCGTGGACAGGATGAAGGAGACCATCTATCGGGACGAGAAGTACAAGGGCCGAGAAATGGGGGTCGTCACCATATTCCAGGGCGGGGTCAGGATAGCCACCAACGTCATGACTGCGGAAAACAGGCGGGCGATCGGCACGATGCTTTCCGAAGAGGTGTACCGGCAGGTGGTCCAGGAGGGCAGGGATTGGGTCGGCAGAGCCTTTGTCGTCAACGACTGGTACATTACCACCTACTCGCCGATCCATAATGCGGACAACAAGGTCATCGGCATTCTTTATACCGGACTCCTCGAAGAAAAATACAGAGACATCAAGTGGCGGGCCATCGCCATCAGTCTGGGTATCATCACCCTCGGCATGGTCGTTGCCTTTATCATTTCCTTTCGGTTGGGCAGCACGATCATCCGGAGGATCCGCCTGCTGAAGAAAGCGACGGAAGCCGTCGCCGCCGGAGACCTGGATTATAAACTCTCTCCGGACAAGATCTCGGGGTTCGACATGCTGGATGAGGCCTTTAACGATATGTCTAAATCCCTCAAGGATCGGGATGAAAGGTTGCAGAAGGTTCATGAACAGCTTGCAAGATCGGAGAAACTGACGGCACTTGGCGAGATGGCGGCCGGGGTCGCACACGAGATCAACAACCCGTTGGCCGGGATTCTTCTGTACAGCAACCTCGTCATGGAGGACATCCCGGAAAACGATCTGGCGCGGGAAAACATGCAGAAGATCATCTACCAGACGAACCGGTGTAAAACCATCGTTCAGAACCTGTTGGATTTTTCCCGCACGCCAACGGGTGACATGGTTCCCATTCAGATCAACCATATCATCAGGACCTCCCTGGGGTTTGTGAAGGACCAGGCGGTTTTCCGCGGCATCGGGATCGAAACCCGATTGGCGGAAGGCCTTCCCGAAGTGATCGGCGATCGGTCCCTGCTGGAGCAGGTATTTCTGAACCTGTTCATCAATGCCGCGGACGCCATGAAAGAGCGCAAAGGCAAACTCACCGTCGTCACCCTCCTGAGCAAACCGCAGACGGACTTGAGATGCGTGGAGGACCAGGAAGGAAAGAGGTTTACTCTGGCCACTTTTTCCGGTAATGATCCAATGGTGAAGGTGATCATATCGGATACCGGCAAAGGTATAGAAAAGGAGTGTCTACCCCATATCTTTGAGCCTTTCTTCACAACAAAAGAACCGGGGCAGGGAACGGGGCTGGGGCTCTCGATTGTTTACGGGGTGATCCGCAAACACAACGGCTTTATCGAAGCGGAGAGCATTTCGGGTAAAGGAACCGTTTTCACCATCACCCTGCCGTCCAGCCAAGGCAGGCCCGAGATGGACGGTCTTATCGGAGAAGATTCGGGTAACCGAACGGAGGAGAGGACGATACTGTGACCGGGAAGAATGCGAGAATTCTGATCATTGACGACGAGGAAGCCATTCGGGACGGGGGGTGTCAGCTTCTCTCCCGCAGAGGCTATGAAGTTGAAAGCACGGGCAATGCACTCAAGGGACTCGAACTCGCCCTCAAGGATGTCTATGATGTCATTCTTCTGGATATCCGGATTCCCCGCATGGGTGGGATGGAGATCCTGAAAAGACTGAAGAAGGATAACAATGTCTCCGCAAAGGTATTGATGATTACCGGTCACGGAAATATCCCCCTGGCCGTTGAAGCGATGAGGCATGGTGCAAGTGATTTTCTGACGAAGCCCTGTTCAGCGGAGGAGCTGCAGAAGGCCGTTCAGAATGCCCTGGCAACGACCGATATACGGAATGGGGAAAAAGGGCTCTCGCTGCTGGTGGGAGGCAGCGATTACATGGGGGAACTCAAAGAGACCATCCGCAGGATCTCCCACACGGACAGCACCATCCTGATTACGGGAGAAAGCGGGACGGGGAAGGAACTCGTTGCGCGGATTATCCATAATCTGAGCCACAGGGCGGACCGGACCTTTGTTCCGGTGGACTGTTCCTCTCTTGTCGAGAATCTCATGGAAAGCGAGCTTTTCGGACATGTCAAGGGGGCATTCAGCGGGGCGACCGAATTACGTGAAGGCCGG
>JAHFBU010000236.1 GCA_023249795.1 Syntrophaceae bacterium | reverse complement strand
CTACGGGGGAGATACGCCGTGTCTTGAGATTCGCACCGGGAATGACGACATCGTCATCATCGACGCCGGTTCGGGCATCCGGAGGCTCGGAAACCGTCTCATCGCAGAGAATCGAAGTGATTTTTCTCTGATCTTCACCCATGCGCACTGGGATCACATCATGGGGTTCCCGTTTTTCAAACCCATTTACCGTTCCAAGACGAGGATCGCCATGTTTGGATGTCCGTTTGCCCAGGCCTCGGTCCGGGCAATGATCGCCAGCATCATGGCCCCTCCCAATTTCCCCGTGGATTTCGAAAATATCAGGGCGGAAATCCAATATCAGGAATCCTGCCAGGAAAACTTTCAGATCGGCGGCATGACCATTACCCCCATTCCTCTCAGCCACCCCAACCAGGGAACGGGATACCGTTTCGAAGAAAATGGAAAAACCTTTGTCTTTCTGACCGACAATGAACTCACCTACCGGCATCCGGGTGGGCTGGAGTACGGGGACTACGCGGCCTTTGCGAAAGGGGCGGACCTCCTCATCCACGACGCCGAATACCGTCCCGAAGACTACGGCCTGACCCGGATGTGGGGTCATTCCGTCTATACTGATGTCGTGCGTCTTGCCCTCAACGCGGGCGTCGATCGCCTTGGCCTCTTTCACCATAACCAGGAGCGGACGGACGAAGCCTTGGACGAGGTGGTGGAGGACTGCCGGCGCATCGCCGCCGACCGCCCCTTGGAGTGTTTTGCCCTCCAGCAGGACATGGAGATCGTTGTCTGACATCCCAAAGGAGGAGATATCGTGATGCGAGAACAGTACAGAAAAATGTTGAAGGGCGGCCGGCTTGTCGCGGCCTGCGTCCTGGTGGCCGCCATTCTGCCGGTCCTGTTTCCTGCGCCCGTCACGGCCAACTCCCCCCAAGAGGTCGTTCTTTCATACGACCAGGCCAAGCAAGCGCTGGAGGTCCGGATCACCCACCCCTCGTCGTTTCCGAACGCGCACTATATCAAAAAGGTCGAGCTTAAAAAGAATGGCCAGGCGGTCTCCGTAAACGAATACCGAAGCCAGCCGGAACAGGCGACCTTTTCCTACGTCTATCCGGTGGCCGTCGTTCAAGGCGACGTACTCGAAGCCACGGCGAGATGCAGCATCTTCGGGTCAAAGACCGAAAAGCTGACAGTACCTTGACAGGACCCGAGATTAACCGCGCACTGACCCCGGGCCACAATGCAGAAAGCCGGGATCGCTGCCCTTGATCCATTCCTGGGACGTGCCCCCCGATCATGTTCCATCTCGGTCTTCTCGTGGAGGGATTTCCGTGAGTTCCGGCTTCCTCCGGAGAGGCATAATCACCAAGCAGAGGAGAGAAGGTGTTCATACCCGCCACGCCTGAGGAGGTCAGGAAACGAGGCTGGACTGGGCTCGACGTGATCCTGATCACCGGGGATAGCTATATCGACAGTCCTCACGTCGGCGTCTCGGTCATCGGGCAGCGCCTGCTGGCCGCCGGTTACCGCGTGGGAATCATCCCCCAGCCGGACATCGCTTCCGAAAAGGAGATCGCCCGTCTCGGCGAGCCCGATCTCTTCTGGGGCGTCACCGGCGGCTGTATCGATTCCCTGGTCGCGAACCGCACCGCCTCCGGAAAGAGGAGGCGGGAGGACGACTTCACCGCCGGGGGGATCAACAACCGCCGACCCGACCGGGCGGTCATTGCCTACGCCAACCTGATCCGCCGTTATTTCAAGGATACGAGGCCGATCGTCCTCGGCGGGATCGAGGCAAGCCTCCGGCGGATCGCCCACTACGATGTCTGGTCGAACAGTGTGCGCCGTTCGATCCTGATCGATGCGAAAGCCGATTATCTCCTCTACGGCATGGCGGACAATTCGGCCCTGGAAATCGCCGCGCGTCTGCGTGACCGACGCGATCTCTCAGAACTGCGGGGGCTCTGCTACGCCGCGGGGGAACGAAAGCCCGGGTTTATGGAGCTTCCCTCCTGGGAAGAGGCGGCTGGGGACCCGGTGGTCTTTGAGAAGATGTTCATGACCTTCTCCCGAAACCAGGAGCCCCGAACGGCGCAGGGGCTCTGCCAGCGGCAGGATGCGCGCTGGCTCATCCACAACCCGCCGGCGCCGCCGCTCACGGAAGCGGAGATGGACGAGGTCCACGGAATGCGGTTCGAACGGGCCGTTCATCCCTGCCATCGCCGCAGCGGCGAGGTCCGGGCCCTGGAGACGATCCGCTTTTCCATTGCAACCCACCGGGGCTGCTACGGCGGTTGTCATTTTTGCGCGATCGCCGTCCACGAGGGGCGGACGGTCAGTTCCCGGAGCGAGGCCTCCATTCTCCGGGAGGCGGAATGGATAGCCACGCTCCCCGGCTTCAAGGGCCGCATCCACGACGTCGGCGGACCGACGGCCAACATGTACGGGTTCGAATGCCAAAAGAAGCTTGTCCGCGGCGGTTGCCTTGACCGAAGCTGCCTTTACCCTGATGTCTGCAAAAACCTCCGTCCCGATCACGGCCGCCAGATTGCCCTCCTCGGGCAACTCCGGAAAATCCCCGGCGTCAAACAGGCGGTCGTCGCCTCAGGCATACGTTATGATCTTATCCTTGCCGACCGGAAGAATGGGGTTCGCTATCTCCGCGAGGTTATCCATCGCCACATCTCCGGGCAGATGAAGGTGGCCCCCGAACACTCCGAGGATAAGGTTCTTCGGTGCATGGGGAAACCGGGAATCGGGTCCCTGCTGGCCTTCCGGGATCTTTTCCGCAAGTTCACGGCGGAGGCGGGGAAGGAGCAGTTCCTGACCTGCTATCTGATTGCCGCCCATCCCGGCTGCACGCAGGCGGACATGGAGGCCCTCCGCCGTTTCACCGGCAGGGAACTCTCTCTGCACCCGGAGCAGGCCCAACTATTCACCGCGACCCCTGCGACGATCTCCACCCTGATGTACCATACCGGCCGGGATCCCTGGAGCGGAAGGAGGCTCTTCGTGGAGAAGACGGCCGCCGGCCGGGAGCTTCAGAAGAA
>JAHFBU010000235.1 GCA_023249795.1 Syntrophaceae bacterium | reverse complement strand
CTCCGTTGCCCGCCTCATCGGCGCCCCTCCCGGTTATGTCGGATATGACGAAGGAGGCTACCTGACCGAGGCCGTTCGACGTCGGCCCTACTCGGTCGTGCTGTTCGACGAGATCGAAAAGGCACACCCGGACGTTTTCAACATCCTCCTGCAGATTCTCGACGACGGGCGGTTGACGGATGGCCATGGGCGTACAGTGGATTTCAAGAACACGATCGCGATCATGACCTCCAACGTAGGAAGTCAGTGGATCCAGGACGCAAACATCGCGGAGGAGGACAAAAAGGAACTGACGCTGGATGCGCTCCGAAAGACCTTCAAACCGGAATTTTTGAACCGGATCGACGATATCATCATATTCCGCTCGCTGACGATGGCAGACATCGAGCGGATCATCGATATTCAGCTCGGTCTCATCCGGCAACGGCTGCAGGAGAGGAAGCTCTCACTCGAATTGACAGAGGATGCCAAACATTATATAGCTCAAGAAGGTTTCAGCCCCGTCTATGGCGCCAGGCCGCTCAAACGGGTGCTCCAGAAACAGATTCTGGACCCTCTGGCCCTGCAGCTCCTTCAAGGAACCTTTGCCGAGGGCGACCGTGTCATCATAGATGAGAAAGATGGACACACGGTCTTTCAAAAAGCATGAATCATGAAGTGTATTCAATCGATCGCGACTTAAACCTTCAAGGAGGAAGTGGATGAACACGATCAAGACCGGACTTTTACTGGGCGCCCTGACGGGCCTTCTCATGCTGATCGGCGGCTGGTTCGGCGGCCAGAACGGGGTGATTATCGCCTTCTTTTTTGCCGTGGCCATGAATTTTGGAAGCTACTGGTTCTCCGACAAGATTGTCCTCCGCATGTATCGCGCAAAGGCCGTTTCGGAAGGTGAGGCGCCGGAACTCTACGCCACGGTCAGGAATCTCGCGCTCAGGGCGTCGATGCCGATGCCGCGCGTCTATATCATCCCCGAAGAAACACCGAATGCCTTCGCCACGGGACGAAACGAGCAACACGCGGTGGTCGCCGTCACGGAGGGCATTCTCCGGATGCTCGGCCGGGATGAACTTGAGGGGGTCCTCGCCCACGAACTGACCCATATCCGGAACCGCGACATCCTGCTCGGCTCCATCGCCGCAACACTGGCCGGGGCAATCGTCATGCTCGCCAACATGGCCCAATGGGCCGCCATGTTCGGGGGGGCCGGCCGGGATGACGACGAGGGGGGAAGCAACATCGTCGGCCTGATCGTCATGGCCGTTCTCGCCCCCGTCGCCGCCACCCTCATCCAGATGGCGATCTCCCGCTCACGGGAGTTCCTGGCCGATGAGGGCGGGGCAAAGATATCGGGAAAACCTTACGGTCTGGCCGGCGCCCTTGACAAACTCGCCCAGGCCTCCCAGGTGATCCCCATGAAAGCCAATCCATCAACGGCCCATATGTTCATCGTAAACCCGCTTACTGGACGCTCGCTCATGAATCTGTTCAGCACCCATCCGCCAATCGAGGAGCGTATCGCCCGTCTGCGAAGCATGAGACCGATCTAAAATACAAGGAGGCGTTATGGGAGAAGAAAAGAAGGAAACGGACAAGGGTTTTGTGATCAAGGACCGGCGTCTCTTTGACGAATCGGGCGATGCCCGCGGGGAGGAAGCGGTCTCACCGGAAGAGAAGAAACCGGCTGAAGGTGCCGACAAAGGGTTCGAGACCTCCCCCGTGGAAAATGATCCCGCCGAAACGGGGAATGAGCCCCTTCCCGAAATCAATTTTGCGAGTTTCATCTTCTCGCTCAGCACAACGGCCATGTACCACTTCGGTGATTTTCCGGATCCGGTCACAAAGGAAGCGACGTGCAACCTTGCAGCCGCCAAACAGACGATCGACATCCTGAGCATCCTGAAGATAAAAACGGAGGGGAACCTCGACGAGGGCGAAAAACAGCTCCTGGATGGCGTACTCTATGAATTGAGAATGCGCTATGTCAAGGAAATGGCCCATTCATGATCACGAAGGAGTCTCCCGCCAAGGTCAATCTCTCACTGCGGGTTCTCCGGAAGCGGGAAGACGGCTACCATGACATCCTCTCCCTCATGCAGAGGATCAGCCTCTGTGATGAGATGACCTTTGCCGAAACCGGGAGCGGAATCGGGGTTCATTGCCCCGGCACGCCCCTGCCGGAAGATGAAGGAAACATCGTATATCGGGCGGCCGCGTCCTTCTTTTCCCGGATTGGAGCATCACCGGGAATCGAGATAACCATCCGGAAGCGGATCCCGATCGCCGCGGGGCTTGGAGGCGGCAGTTCCAACGCCGCGACGACCCTGGTCACCCTCAACGATATCCATGGATCCCCCCTGAGCCGGGCGGAACTGATGAGGATCGGAGCGGGACTTGGGGCGGATGTTCCCTTTTTCATTTTTGGGAAGACGGCCTGGGCCGCCGGGATCGGCGACCGCTTGACGGAATCCCCTCCACTTCCCCCCTTCTGGTTCGTCCTGATCAATCCGGGCTTTGCGATCTCCACAAGATCGGTTTATGAAGGCCTTAATTTTGGATTGACAAAGCCATTGATACATTATAGCATCCCCCACTTTTCCACAGAGGAAGACGTGGTCGGCGGCCTTACGAACGATCTGGAAAAGGTAACGGTAAAACTTCACCCCATTCTGGACGAGATTAAAGCCCTACTGCTTGCCGGCGGCGCCCGCGGCGCCCTGATGTCGGGCAGCGGGCCCACGGTTTTCGGCATCTTCACGGACAGGGCGTCCGCGGAAAAGGCGGAGGAGAGCTTAAGGCGGGGAGAACGCTGGCTCGTGCTCGGGGCGCGATCCCTGTAGAGGAAATGGGCTATTATAGGTCTGGGATTCCCCGACTGTCTCCAATAACCTTCAACCTCTTACCTGCTGTGTGTTGGGGCGTCGTCAAGCGGTAAGACACAGGAATTTGGATCCTGCATTCGGAGGTTCGAATCCTCCCGCCCCAGCCAATTGTTGTTAAGTACTGAAGGATTTAAAATGCTCGAGAGAATT
>JAHFBU010000234.1 GCA_023249795.1 Syntrophaceae bacterium | reverse complement strand
GAAGAAGATCCGCACCCTGCCCGACGAAACGGTGGTTCTGCCGGGACACAACTACGGAAGCATGCCGACATCCACCATCGCCCACGAAAAACAGTTCAACCCATTCCTGAGCTGACCGGCAACAAGGAGGACCGCCATGAACACAGAAATCATGCAAACGGATTTGCAGGGAATGAAACTTGCCGGACGGGGAAAGGTCCGCGACATTTACGCCCTCGATTCCCACCTGCTGATCGTCACGACCGACCGCATCTCCGCCTTCGACGTGATCATGCCCAATCCCGTTCCGGGGAAGGGAGAGGTGCTCACGCGCATGTCCGCCTTCTGGTTTGGGCGGATGGAGGACATTATCCCCAACCACATGGTCTCGACCGATCCGGATGAGTATCCGGCCGCCTGCGCCCCCTACCGGGAACTGCTGCGCGGTCGCAGCATGCTGGTGAAGAAGGCCAAGCCCCTGCCGGTCGAATGTATCGTGCGGGGATTCCTGAGCGGTTCCGGCTGGAAGGACTACAGCGAGGGAAAAGCCGTCTCGGGGATCACCCTCCCGGCAGGGCTGAAGGAGTCGTCACGGCTTCCGGAGACCCTCTTCACCCCGTCCACCAAGGCGGCCGACGGCGAGCACGATATGCCGATCAGCCGGTCCGAAATGGAAAACCTGATCGGCCGGGAACTGACCGACCGGATTATCCGGACGAGCATATCCATCTACGAACGGGCCGTCGGCATCGCCGAACGGGCGGGAATCATCATCGCCGACACCAAGATGGAATTCGGCCTTTTGGACGGGGAACTCATCCTGATCGACGAACTCCTCACCCCGGACTCCTCCCGGTTCTGGCCGAAGGACGATTATGCGGAGGGGCGCCCGCAGAAGAGCTTCGACAAACAGTTCCTCCGCGATTATCTGATCTCCATCGGCTGGAACCAGAAGCCCCCGGCGCCGGAGCTCCCCGCGGAGATCATCGCGAAAACCGGCGAGAAATACCGCGAGGCGCTGCGCCGGCTGGTTCGATAGGCGGCCGGTTGACAGACGCGGGGACGATGAGTATTTTGGCAAGCGGAAGGAAGTAGAAAGGGAATATGACGGTTAAGCGTTGCTACTACGAAATTCTGGGCGTGGAAAGAGTCGCCGCGGATGACGAGATCAAAAAGAGCTATCGCAGGCTCGCCATGCAGCATCATCCGGACCGGAATCCGGACAATCAGGATGCGGAAGCGATGTTCAGGGAGGCGGCCGAGGCCTACGAGGTCTTGAGCGACCCCCAGAAGAGGGAGATCTATAACCGTTACGGCCATGAGGGGCTCAGCGGCTCCGGCTACCGGGGCTTTTCCGGTTTCGAGGATATCTTTTCGAGTTTCGGCGACATCTTCGGCGACATCTTCGGCTTCAATACGGGACGCTCCCGCTCGCGCACGACCGCCCGGACGGGGGCGGATCTGCGCTATGACCTCCGGATCTCTTTCATGGATGCGGCTCTGGGAACGAACACCGAAATCGGTTTGGAAAAACAGACCCCCTGCGCCGACTGCCGGGGATCGGGCTGCGCCCCGGGAACCTCTCCGCAGGTCTGCGGCCGCTGCAACGGACGGGGTCAGATGATGCAGTCCAGCGGTTTTTTTAACATCAGTACGACCTGCCCGCAGTGCCGGGGACAGGGGAGCGTCATCGCGACCCCATGCAAGGCGTGCTCCGGCAGAGGAAAGGTTCTGATTGCCAAGACGGTCCAGCTTAAGATCCCTGCCGGCGTGGAGACGGGATCGCGTCTCCGGCTGCGGAGCGAAGGCGAGGAAGGCGATAACGGCGGCCCGAGCGGGGATCTCTACATCTTCATCGAGGTGGAACCCCATGATACCTTCGAGCGAAGCGGAGACGATGTCTTCTGTCGCGTCCCCATCACCTTCGTCCAGGCCGCCCTGGGCGGGAGTGTGGAGGCGCCGACCCTGACGGGGACGGAGAAGCTGAAAATTCCGCGGGGAACCCCCACGGGCAAGGTTTTCCGTCTGAAAGGCAGGGGCATCGCCCATCTTCGCGGACACGGCAAGGGCGACCAGATCATCGAGACGGAGGTTATCGTGCCTTCGAATCTCACCCGAAGGCAGGAGGAGCTGCTACGGGAGTTCGACCGGCCGGGCAACGAGGCACATTAACGGGGGATGGATTTCAAATCCCTCCCCGTCCTTGAATAGAAAGGGGAAAGTCATGCCAACAGCAAAAGGATGGATCGTTTTCCTGGCGATGGGTGCTTTTCTGGTCTCCGGCTGCGCGGCGGCCGTGGTGGGCGGCGCGGTGGTGGGCGCCGGATCAGGGACCTACCTCTTCGTCACCGGCGAATTGAAAACGGACTACAACCACTCCTTCGACGCGACCTGGGCAGCCTGCCAGAAGACCGTGGCAGATATGCGCGGTCTGGATGTCATGCCGGAAAAAGATATCGGGAAGGCAAGGATCACGACGATGATCGATTATGAAAAGGTTCAGATCTCCGTCACCTATCAGGCCAGGAACGTGACCACGGTCTCCGTCCGTGTCGGCCTTCTCGGGAACAAGCGCTCTTCCCAGCTCATCCAGGATAAGATCGCAGACAACCTGGTCGGAAAGTAAGCTCTTGCGGGTGAGGTATTGGGGACATGTGGGGACACCTTGCTGCAAGGTGTCCCCAGCCCGAAGGGATCGGAACGTCTCCCCGGAACAAACGGCAATAAGAAATGATGAAGAAAACGATTGTGGGCGTGGTCCTCAGCGCCCTTTTGGTCTGGCTCTCGGTTCGGGGGATTGAGTTCCGGGGGGTGGCCGAGGGATTTCGGAACATCCGTTACGGATACGTAATCCCCTCCGTTGCCCTCATGTTTCTCATGCAGCTTCTGAGATCCGTCCGCTGGGGCCTCATCCTGAAACCCGTCGGGAAGGTCGATCCGTTTTCCCTCTTCTCCGTCACCAGCGTCGGATTTCTGGCCATCATCGCCATCCCGGCGCGCCTGGGCGAGCTGGCCCGGCCCTACCTCATCACGAAAAAGAGCCGCATCCCGATGAGCTCGGCG
>JAHFBU010000233.1 GCA_023249795.1 Syntrophaceae bacterium | reverse complement strand
CCAACGAGTATCTAACCCGCTCAAACCTCATGAAGGCATATCGCTTTCCCGAATACCACACCCCGGTCGTCCGGGGGAAGAATGTCGCCGTGGTCGGCGGCGGGAACGTGGCGATGGACTCGGTTCGGACCGCCCTGCGTCTCGGGGCGGACAATGCGACGATCATCTACCGCCGGACGGAGGCGGAAATGCCGGCCCGAAGCGAGGAGGTCCATCACGCGAAGGAGGAGGGGGTGCAGTTCAAGTTCCTGACCAACCCCGTCGAATATATCGGGAACAAGGAGGGCTGGGTGACCGGCGTCCGCTGCCAGAAAATGGCGTTGGGCGAACCCGACGACTCGGGGAGACGAAGGCCGGTGCCCCTGACGGGGTCTGAGTTTGTCATTCCCGTCGATACGGTGGTGGTTGCCGTGGGGACGATGGCCAATCCGATTGTCCCCGCGACGACGCCCGGGCTGGAGACGAACCGCCGGGGCTACATCGTGACGAAAGATGCCTCCGGTCGGACCAGCCGCGAGGGGGTCTACGCCGGGGGCGACATCGTCACCGGTTCAGCCACCGTGATCCTCGCAATGGGGGCCGGGAGGCAGGCCGCCAGGGCGATCCATGAGTACCTCTCCGGAAACCCGGTGCCATGACCTGCCCGCGAATCATCCTCAAAAAGGGGCGGGACATTTCGCTCCGCCGCGGTCACCCCTGGATCTTCTCCGGGGCGATCGCCAAGATGGAAGGGGATCCCGCGCCCGGCGACATTGTCCTTGCGGCGGATGCGGGCGGAAAACCCCTCGGCCTCGGTTTTTTCAATACCGGTGACATCGCCTTCCGACTCCTGACCGATGATTCCACCGCCCGGATCGATGCCGATTTCTGGCGGCGGCGGATCGAACGGGCCGTTGCGCTCCGGAAAAGGGTCGTCCCGCCGGAAACCGATGCCTACCGTCTTGTCAATGCGGAGGGGGATGGGATGCCCGGCCTCGTCGTGGACCGCTACGGCGCTTATCTGGTCATGACCATTGGAACGGCGGGGATTGAGCGATGGCGGGAGATCCTGATCGGCCTCCTCTTGGAGCTCCTGGCGCCCGCCGGGATTTACGAGCGGAGCGAGGGACGCTCCCGAAAGATCGAGGGGCTCTCCGACCGGATCGGTTCCGCGGCGGGAGAAGTACCGGCGTCGGCTGAAATTATGGAAAACGGCCTGCGCTTCGAGGTCAATCTGCTGACCGGACAGAAGACGGGATTCTTTCTCGATCAGCGTGGAAACCGGGAGGTTGTCGGAGCTCTGAGCGCCGGGGCCGCGGTCCTGAACTGTTTTTCCTACACCGGGGCCTTTTCCGTCTATGCCGCCCGTGGTGGGGCCAGCCGCGTCGTTTCGGTGGAGGCCTCGGAGGCGGCCAACGCGATGGCCGCCGGGAACCTCGACCGGAACGGCTATTCTCCGGGGCAGCACCCGGTGGTTACGGCCGATGTTTTCGAATATCTGCGGGAGACGGAAGAGACCTTCGATCTGATCATTCTCGACCCCCCCGCATTCGCCAAGTCCAGGAAGGACGTGGACCGGTCGGCCAAGGGTTACAAGGAGATCAATCTTCAGGCAGTAAAGCTGCTGGCCGAAGGGGGGTTGCTTGCCACCTTTTCGTGCTCGAACCCGATCGATCCGGAACTGTTCCAGAGGATCGTGCAGGGGGCCGTGCGGGATGCCGGTAAGACCGCGCAGCTTCTCTGTCCCCTCGGCGCCGGGCCGGACCATCCCGTGAATCTCGCCCATCCGGAGGGCCGCTATCTCAAGGGCCTGCTGCTCTGTATCACCAGGAATTGAGCCAAATTCAGGGTGCGTTGGGCGAAACGCCTTAACGCACCATGAAACAGGCGGTGCGTCAAGACGCACCCTGCGCGGTTGTAATAGCATTAATCCTCCTTGCCTTTTGCGTTACGATTGACTATAATTGTGACCAACTTAAAAACCGATGAGGAGTATAGTCATGACCAGAACGATCCCATTGGCGGAGGCCAAAAAGCAATTTTCAGCTATCATCAAAGACGTGGAAGAGAAGTTCGACCAGTTTACGATTACGAAGAACGGCGTCGGCAAGGCAGTGATTCTGAGCAACGAGGAGTACGCCGGTCTTCTGGAGACGCTGGACATCCTCTCCTGCAAGGAGGAACGGGAGGCCATCGCGCGGGCAAAGGCACAGGTGAAAAAAGGAAAGACGGTATCGCTCGACAATCTCAAGAAGAAGTATGATCTGACATGAACTATTCGATCGAGTTCTCGCAGGAGGCCGCTTCGGATATCGATCTTCTCAACCGGGCCGACAGACGCCTTTTGGTGAGGATCATAAACAAGATCGGATCCCTCAAGGAGAATCCGAGGGCAGGCAAGCCTCTTGTCGGCAACCACAAGGGCGAATTCTCGCTGCGGGTCGGCGATTATCGGATCGTCTATGAACTTGCCGCCCATACCATCTCCATTCTCACCGTAAAACACCGCAAGCACGTTTATTAAATTTCCGCACTCTCCTGCGTATCTGGATTCCGGGTCAAGACCGGAATGACAAAAGCAGCAACGGATGATCTTTCACAATGCCGTCAGAACCACGGCTTGAATCACCGCCCACAAAAGGATCACCGCGGTCATCAGGATGCTTCCCGTTCCGAGAAGCCGGTGGGTCCACGTCTCCGCCCTTCGTTCGTTGTACCCGGTCAGAAATGCGATCAGGATGCCGGAAACGATGCCGCCCCCGTGCGCCCAGTTGTTGATTCCAGGCACGAAGAGGCCGAAGAGGACAAGCCCCATGACCCATCCCATGGCCTGGTGGAACATCGCCTGGCCGTAAAAATCGCCACGACTCCTGCCGTAGTAAATGATCGCGCCGATCAGGCCGCAGATGGGTGCGGAGGCGCCGATGGTCAACGGAATACCGGCGAGCCAGGAGAGGAAGAAACCGGCGACGCCGGTCCAGATATAGAGGATCGCGAAGCGAGAGAGGCCGAACGTCTCGAGCACGAAGGGGGCAAGCTGCCGAAAGGCCATCCGTTGCTGCTTTTG
>JAHFBU010000232.1 GCA_023249795.1 Syntrophaceae bacterium | reverse complement strand
TCATCCTCCTCGGCAGCCGCATGGAGGGAAAGGCAACGCTCCTCTGCCTCGTCACGAAGGATCTGACGTACCGGTATCACGCCGGAAACATCATCAAGGCCATCGCCCCGATTGTCGGCGGCAGCGGCGGCGGCCGACCCGACATGGCCCAGGCAGGCGGTCCGAAACCGGAGTTATTGGAGAAGGCGCTGGAGAAACTTCAGGATCTTTTTTGATTGCTTACGTTGTTAACTCGGCATATCCGCTCGGCCATGCGGGTTCGGGCACGTTGATCATGGTCATCTCTGTTTCGGGTTCAAACGGCACTTCCGTGGCCAACATGTCCTGAGCGCCAATGATCAGGGATTTGATAAGCTCTTTTTTCGTTTTTTCCTGGGCATTCACACCGGGAAGATCAATCAGCCACCCGATCCACCAATCGCCTGATTTTTTGATGAAAGCTCTGTATTTCATTTCCTACCTCACGAAGGGAATGCCGAGGTCTCTGCAAATCTTTCTGGCCAGTTCGTCAACAACCTCGGCGTGTCTTGGTATTTCCGTTTTTAATCGTCCCAGTTGAAAGATTGTATGGCGCTTGCCCTCCCGTAGAAGGTATGCGCCATGTTGCTTGAGATGTTTAATGAGTTGGTTTCGCTTCATGCCTTTCAATATTCCGCTTTTCTATAACACCGCCAGCTCACCAAGTTAAGTATTTGATCATTAGGGTTCATAACAATGGAACTCCATTGCAGAAGAATACTCTGCGTTGGGCCAATCATAGAGGATAGGGGCTTCCGAAGTCAATCATATTATGGATAATTCGGTGCGCGATGATTTCTCATGTGATGATTTTTTATGGACAAACGCGCCCGGAAAATATAGAGTCCCCGCCAACGCCCCGAACGTTTTACTTCCATGCCGCCTTAGCGGCGCAATGTTCGGGCGGCGTTTCCCGATGTCCCTGATGTGCCGCATGCGGCGGCAGGGAGAACCTTCCCGCCGATCCTGAGCGTAAGGAGAACAGGGAATCATGCCGGAAAATCTGATCGAACATTACCTGAACGACATAGGCGAAGTCCGGCGCACGGGGGCTCATGTAGCGGAGACGTCGTTCTATCCGGCGTTGGAACGCCTCCTGACACAGATCGGTAAAACCCTCTACCCCAAGGTTCGCTGCGTCATTCATATCGCCAACCGGGGCGCCGGTCTGCCGGACGGTGGCCTCTTTTCCGCGGACCAGTTCCGCGGCAAGGCCCGTGAGGCGGACGCCAAAGAGAATCCCTTCCTGATTCAGAATCCATCCCGGGGGGTGATCGAGGCCAAGCCGCCTGCGGCGGATCTCCGCCGGATGGCCGGAAGCGAGCAGGTGGAACGGTACTGGAAGCGTTACGGCATGGTGCTTGTGACCAACTTCCGCGCCTTCGCCATGATCGGCAAGAACCCGGCCGGAAAGCCTTGTATTCTGGAATCATTCTCGCTGGCCGATTCAGAAGACGCATTCTGGCGCTTGACTGCCCATCCCCGAAAGTCGGCAACGGAGCAGGGCGAACGGATGTTGGAGTATCTCAAGCGCGTGCTGCTCCACAACGCGCCGCTGGCCGCGCCGCAGGACGTGGCGGGACTTCTGGCCTCGTATGCCCATGATGCGCGCCTGCGGATCGAACAGGCGGATCTCCCGGCGCTGGCCGGTCTGCGGCAGGCGCTGGAAGAGGCCCTCGGCCTCCATTTCGAGGGCGAGAAAGGCGAGCATTTCTTCCGCTCGACGCTCATTCAAACGCTCTTCTACGGCGTCTTCTCAGCATGGGTTCTGTGGGCCCGCCGCCGCGATGCCAAGATCAGTGAGAAAACCGGCTTTGCCGACACCCTCCGCGATGCAACGGCTCCATATACCCTCTCCGGCGCGTTCGACTGGCGATCCGCCCACTGGCCTCTGCTCGTGCCTATGCTCCGCGCCCTGTTCGTCCAGGTCGCCGACCCGGCCCGCCTCGGGGCGCTAGGGCTGATCGAGGTCCTCGACTGGACCGCCGCCGCCCTCAATCGCGTGGATCGCGCGGCGTTCTTCACCTCCTTTGATGAGGGACACGCCGTCCAGTACTTCTATGAGCCCTTCCTGCACGCCTTCGATCCGGAACTGCGCAAGGACCTCGGCGTCTGGTACACCCCTGAGGAGATCGTCCGCTACCAGGTCGAGCGCGTGGACGCGGTCCTGCGCTCCGAACTGGGCCTGGCCGACGGGCTGGCCGATCCGAACGTGATCGTCCTCGATCCCTGTTGCGGCACCGGCGCCTACCTTCGGGCGGTCCTGCGCCGCATTGCCGTCACGCTGCGCGACAAAGGCGGCGACGCCCTGGTCGCCAACGACCTCAAGCGGGCCGCGATGGAGCGGGTCTTCGGTTTCGAGATTCTGCCCGCGCCCTTCGTGATTGCCCACCTCCAGATCGGGCTGGAACTCGAAACGCTCGGCGCTCCGTTGAGCGATCGCGGCGATCCGCCGGAACGGGCCGGGATCTACCTGACCAACGCCCTCACCGGCTGGGAGCCGCCCAAGGAGAGGCCGAAGCAGATCGCCTTTCCCGGATTCGATGACGAACGCGACGCCGCGGGCCGCGTGAAGCAGGAAAAACCGATTCTCGTGATTCTCGGCAATCCCCCATACAACGCCTTCGCCGGCGTCAGCCCGGAAGAAGAGAGCGGTCTAGTCGAACCCTATAAAAAGGGCCTGATCTCCGAATGGGGCATCAAGAAGTTCAACCTTGACGATCTCTACATCCGCTTCTTCCGCCTCGCCGAAAGGCGCGTTGCGGAGGTCGGGGGCCGGGGCATTGTCTCCTTTATCTCGAACTTCTCCTATCTGGGCGACCCCTCGTTCGTCGTTGCGCGGAGGCGGTTTCTGGATGGGTTCGATGCGCTCTATCTGGACTGCATGAACGGCGACAGCCGCGAGACGGGCAAGCTGACGCCTGAAGGCAAACCCGATCCGTCGGTCTTCTCGACGGAGTGGAACCGCGAAGGCATCCGCGTCGGCACGGCCATTGGGTTGCTTGTGAAGCGGGGACGCGACCGCGAAA
>JAHFBU010000231.1 GCA_023249795.1 Syntrophaceae bacterium | reverse complement strand
ATGAGTTGCAAGGATGTATAGGATGCTCGAAAAAATCAGAATCTTCACCGGAAATGCGAATCTGCCCCTCGCGCAAAAAATATCCGAGAACTTGGGGATATCGCTCGGGAAAGCCCATGTAACGGCCTTCAGCGACGGGGAAACCCGAGTCGAAATAAACGAAAATGTGCGGGGAATGGATGTCTTCATCATTCAACCCACCTGCCCGCCGGTCAACGTAACGCTGATGGAACTCCTGATCATGATCGACGCCGTCCGCAGGTCATCCGCAGATCGGATTACGGCCGTCATTCCCTATTACGGCTATGGACGCCAAGACAGGAAGGTGGCGCCCCGCGCGCCGATTTCAGCCAAGCTTGTGGCCGACCTGATCACCAAAGCAGGGGCGAACCGGGTCCTCGCAATGGATCTCCATGCCGGCCAGATCCAGGGGTTCTTCAACATCCCGGTGGACAATCTCTTCGCCACACCGGTTCTGCTGGACTATATCAAGAAGAACTTCCGATGCGACAATCTCGTGACCGTCTCGCCCGATACGGGAGGGGTGGAAAGGGCGCGCGCCTTTGGCAAGAGACTCGGCGCGAGCCTGGCGATCATCGACAAACGGCGGGATGGGCCAAACGAAGCTCAGGTCATGAACATCATTGGTCATGTCAAGGGTAAAAAGGTGATCCTGCTGGACGATATGATCGATACCGCCGGAACCGTCGTTCAGGCGGCCAAGGCCCTGAAGGAAGAAGGGGCTCTCGAGGTTTCGGTCTGTTGCACCCACCCGGTGCTTTCCGGACCTGCCATTGAAAGAATTGAACAATCGGACCTCAAAGAGGTTATCGTTACGGATACCGTTCCCCTGCATGAGAAGGCCAAGGCGTGCAGTCGCATCAAGGTTCTCTCCGTTTCTGGGCTCCTCAGCGAAGCCGTCCGAAGGATCTATTACAACGACTCGGTACACTCATTATTTATTTAGGAGGATTCCCCACATGGAGGCGACTGAATTAGACGCGGTCACCCGCACGGAAACCGGCAAGGGTCCGGCAAGGCGTTTCAGGATGGAAGGATTGATCCCGGCCGTGTTTTACGGCCGCGGCGACAAGGCCGTTCACATTACGGTTAATGCGGCCGAATTGCTGAAAGTGGTCAAGGCGAAGAAAGAAAATATTTTTATTAAGCTTCTGATTACTGGAGACAAGAAAGGAAAGCTCTCCCTGCTGAAGGAGCTTCAGATCGAACCGGTCAGCAGGCGGTTTTATCATGCGGATTTCTATGAAATCCGCATGGACCACAAGCTGACGCTGGATGTTCCCATCCATTTCTCCGGCATTCCCGTCGGCGTGGAGAACGGCGGAGAGCTTCAGCATCTGAAGCGCGATCTGAAGGTCTCCTGTCTTCCCTCCGTTCTGCCCGATTTCATCGAGATCGACGTAGCCGGCCTGGATATCGGCGACTCAATCAAGGTGCAGGACATCCCGGTACCGGAAGGCGTTACAGTCCTCGACCCGGGCGACGTGGGCGTGGCGATGGTGGCCATCGTGAAGGTCTCCGTGCCGAAGAGCGAAGCCGAGGCGGCGACAGCAGAAGCCGCAGTGGCAGGGGAAGCCGTGGCCAAGGCAGAAACCGCTCCCAAGGGGGGAGCAAAAGGCTGACCCTCCTCTGATCGTCTCTGTGCAGCGTCATTAAAGGAAATACTGCACACGCAACTTCGGAGGGCGGTGTGAAATTAATCGCAGGACTGGGAAACCCGGGGATCAGGTATCAGTTGAGCCGGCACAATGCAGGTTTTCTGGTTTTGGACCAATTGGCGCTGCAACAGAGCATAGCCATCGATCAGAATCTGTTTGACGCCCATATCGGAAAAGGTAAGATTGCCGGCAGTCCTGTCTTGCTCGTCCAGCCGCAGCCATTCATGAATCTGAGTGGCATCGCAATCCGGAAACTGGCGGACTATTTTCGCATAGGTCTTGAAGATTTGATCGTCGTTCATGATGATCTGGATCTGCCTTTTCAAACCATCCGTTTGAAGGCGGGAGGAGGTCATGGAGGGCATAAAGGCCTGATCTCCATCATGGAGCATTTCGGTGAAAGGGACTTCATCAGGGTCAGGCTCGGTATAGGAAGGCCGGCCCGCAAAACGATGGTTGAGGGATACGTCCTTGAACCCTTCTCCAAGGAAGAGATGGGTTGCCTCTCTCAACTGACCGAAAAGGCCGCAACGGCCGTGACGGACATCCTGGCCTCCGGGATTCAGGCAGCTATGGAAAAACACAATCGACAAGAAATGATTAACTCAGTCAAGGAGGATTAATAACATGCATATCGGAAAACGCGGTCTCTGGTCACTTCTTAGTTCACTCGGCATCGTCCTTTTATCGGCTTCGGCGGCTTTTGCCGGTGAAGCGGACATCAAGTTGCCTGACCTGTCCCAGGTGAATTTCATGGGCGGAGCACTGAGCGGGGTGATTATCCTGAATCTGGGTCTCCTTGTTTGCGCGGTTGGGATGATTTTTGGCTGGATGCAATATGTGCAGACGAAGAATCTACCGGCCCACCA
Organism: Syntrophaceae bacterium; assembly: GCA_023249795.1. Taxonomy (GTDB): domain Bacteria; phylum Desulfobacterota; class Syntrophia; order Syntrophales; family UBA5619; genus UBA5619. The sequence goes on along the minus strand of JAHFBU010000231.1, from coordinate 513 downwards.
GGCCATGCTGGATGTTTCCCAGACAATCTGGGAAACCTGCAAGACATATGTTCTTCAGCAGGGGAAATTCCTGGCGGCGCTTTGGGTTCTCATCGGTGCCTGTATGGTCTACTATTTTGGTGTTCTGTCGCATATGGGCGGAGGTGAAGTGATCATCATTCTCACTGCTTCCATCGTGGGCATCCTGGGTTCCTATGGCGTGGCCTGGTTCGGCATCCGCATCAACACGGTGGCCAACTCCCGGGCGGCCTTCGCCTCCCTCAGCGGAAATCCGTTGAGCATCGTCAACATTTGTCTGCGTTCGGGCATGAGTGTTGGTCTTCTTCTGGTCAGCATCGAGCTTTTTTTCATGATCATCATCTTGGCCTACATTCCGGGTGAACTTGCCGGTCCCTGCTTCATCGGCTTTGCCATCGGCGAGTCCCTCGGCGCCAGCGCCCTCCGCATCTGCGGCGGCATCTTCACGAAGATCGCCGATATCGGTTCCGATCTCATGAAGATCATCTTCCATCT
>JAHFBU010000024.1 GCA_023249795.1 Syntrophaceae bacterium | reverse complement strand
TGTTCCAGCGTTTCCGCTTTGTAGGGTGCGCCGAGAAAGCGAGCCCCGGCCTCCACGATGAGTTCGTGAAGGGGTTTAGCGCAATCCCTCTTTTTCATCGCCGAGATCAGCAGCCCCTCACAGATCCCGCGGTCTTCCGGCAGAAAGATCAAACCGACTCCTCTCTGAAGCGGGGCACGCGCCCCCTGAGACACACGTGACCTCTCCTTACCACAAAACCGCCTGCGAGACATCCGGAAAAAAGCTATTCCCATTGGACATCCCTGCCGACATCCGGCCGCTTTCGACCCTGCCATACAATGATGCCGATGCGTGCGATAAAATACTTGACAGTCGCCCCTGATGTGTTATGAAACCATAAAACGTAATACGGTGAATGAAATATGTCCGAACTGGTTCGATTTGGCGTTTCGCTGGAAAAATCCCTGCTGGACAGGTTTGATGCCCTGATCCAGGGAAGACAGTACACCAACCGCTCGGAGGCCCTGCGGGATCTGATCCGCCGGGAGCTTGTTCAAAAGGAATGGCGGAAGGGGCATGATGTGGCCGGCGCCATCACGCTTATCTACGATCACCATAAGCGGGATGTGCTTGGCCGCGTGACGGACACCCAGCACGAATTTCAGGAAGTAATCATCTCGACCCAGCACATCCACCTCGATCATCACAACTGCCTGGAGATCGTGGCCGCGAGGGGGAAGGCCAAGATGGTTCAGAAGCTGGCGGACGCCCTGACCTCCATTAAGGGGGTCCGGCACGGAACCCTGAGCATGTCGAGCACGGGCAGGGAAATCGGATAGGCGTATTATTTTTTTGCTCGTGCGTGCCACGTTTATAATCTTCATGGCATCATTCCGTTCAAGTCAAGCAGGAAGGGATAAAGGATATTAGACCATGCACATGGCGGATGCCTTGCTCTCCCCCGCCGTGGGGACGGCGCTGTGGGCCGGAACGGCGGCGGTCACCGGCTATGCCTCGAAAAGGCTGAAGAGAGAGATCGATGACCGGATGATCCCCCTGATGGGGGTCCTGGGCGCCTTCATCTTCGCGGCGCAGATGATCAATTTCACGATTCCCGGAACGGGGTCGAGCGGCCACCTGGCCGGCGGGATGATCCTGGCGATCCTGTTGGGTTCTCACGCCGCTTTTCTCGTCATGGCCTCGGTCCTGACGGTCCAGGCGCTCTTCTTCGCCGATGGCGGCCTGCTTGCGGTCGGCTGCAATATCTGGAACATGGGATTCTATGCCTGCTTTCTTGCCTATCCGTTCATATACAAACCACTGGCCGGAAGCGGTCAAAAGCCCGCCCGTATCCTTGTCGCATCGCTGGTGAGCGCCGTTGTGGCTCTTCAGCTTGGCGCCTTTTCCGTCGTGCTGGAGACCCTTCTGTCCGGTAAAAGCGAATTGCCCTTCAATACCTTCGTCCTGCTGATGCAGCCGACCCATCTGGCCATCGGCATTGTCGAGGGTTTCGTGACGGCGGGGATTATTAACTATGTTCGGAGCGCCAGACCCGAGCTTCTCGAATGCATGACCATGCCACGACCTTTGGGCGCATCAGTCTCCCTGCGGAAGATTTTGGCGATGTTCGTCGTGCTGGCGGTTATCACCGGCGGGGTCCTCTCCTGGTTCGCCTCGACCCATCCCGACGGCCTTGAATGGTCCATCGAGAAAGTGACCGGCAAAGGAGAACTGCCGGAGATGGCACAAGGGATTGCTCCTGTTCTGAGGAGAATTCAGGAGAAGACGGCATTCCTTCCCGATTACAACTTCAAACCAGCGGGAAACGAACCGAAAAAGGAAGCAGCAGCCCAGGCCTGGCCCGGCATCGAAGCGGGCACCTCCGCGGCCGGGATCATCGGCGCGGCAATCGTGCTCGGCCTGATCCTGCTGATCGGCGCGGGGATCCGATCTTTCCGCGGAAGAGATACGTGACAATACCATGACCTTTGATACGCACTATTTCGACATCGGTCGGCTTGACCGGCTCTCCTATAAGAACACCTTCGTGCACCGTTTGGACCCCCGCGTCAAGGTGATCGCGACGATGCTGTTTTTGTTCACGGTCATCTCTTTTCCCAAGTACGAAGTGGTCGGGCTGGTCCCGTTCTTCCTGTTCCCGGCGCTCTTGATGGCTATCGGCGAAATCTCCGTCCGGTTCATCCTCAGGAAGGTGCTGCTCGTTTCGCCCTTTGCCATCCTCATCGGCGTCTTCAACCCGCTGTTGGATACCCAAACCATCGCCGTCATCTCCGGGATCCCCATATCCGCCGGGGTCGTCTCCTTTCTTTCGATTCTGCTGAAGTTTGCGCTCACGGTCAGCACGGCGCTCCTGCTTATCGCGACGACGTCGTTTCCCGGCGTCTGTCATGCGCTCCGAAGACTCGGCCTGCCGTCGCTGTTTGTCTCGCAGCTCCTGTTCCTGTACCGTTACATCTTCGTGCTCATGGAGGAGGCGATGCGGATCACCCGCGCACGGGACATGCGGTCGTTCGGCACACGCGGCTCCGGCATCCGGGTGTTCGTGCGGCTGATCGGAACCCTTTTTGTAAAAACGGTGGACCGTGCGGAAAGAATATATTACGCTATGCTCTCCCGGGGTTTTAAGGGAGACATTCCCAGTCTCGGGCGGACCGGCATAAAAGCAGCGGATCTGACATACCTGACGGCGACGGTCGCCTTTCTCGCCGTGTTCCGCTTTTACCGCGTTACCGAGGGAATCGGCCGTCTTGCGCAGGGGTTGATGCAATGAGCCACCACATCATCGAATTCGAAGACGTGTTCTTCCGCTACCCCGACGGGACGGAAGCGCTCCGGGGTATCCGTTTCCGTATCATCCACGGCGAGTCCGTCGGCATCGTCGGCGCCAACGGCTCCGGCAAATCCACGCTTCTTCAGCAGATGAACGGCTGCCTGTTGCCGACTTCGGGAACGGTGACCATCGGCGGCATTTCCCTGACCAGGAAAACGAGGCAGGAGATCCGCAGGAAGGTCGGGGTCATCTTCCAGAACCCTGACGACCAGCTCTTCATGCCGACGGTCTTTGACGATGTCGCCTTCGGTCCCCTCAATCTCGATCTGGATGAGGCCTGTGTGCGGGAGAGGGTCCGCAGGGCGCTCGGCACAGTCAACGGCCTCGATCTCCAGGACAAACCGCCGCACCACCTTTCCGGCGGGCAGAAGAGCTCCGTAGCCATTGCCTCGGTGATTGCCATGGAGCCCGATATCCTTGCGCTCGATGAGCCGGCGGCGAATCTGGATTCCAAGTCAAGGCGGGCGCTGATCCTGTTTCTCAAAGCCTTCAAACACTCAAAGTTGATTGCCTCCCACGACCTCGATCTGATCCTCGAGGTGTGCGAGCGGTGCATCGTCATCGGGGAGGGCAGGGTCGTAGCGGATGGCCCGTCCGGGGAGATCCTTTCGAACCGAACGCTCCTCGAAGAAAACAGTCTGGAGCTTCCGCTGTCGCTGCAGAGGGGCTGAGCGCATGCGAGAATGCCAAGCCATTCCGGAAAAGTCCGGCGCGGTTGACATGGAGGGAAGATCCGCGGGGTCGACTCTCTAACCTTCCCGGAATCATCGGCACGACATTTTGCATGGGCGCGCGCAATTCCTTTTTCTTGACAAAGAAGGCACCTTTTCCTATAGTTTTTGCACCACAAGACAGCAGTGTATGCGCAATCTTACAGGCGGCGGCGCACCCGTACCGCTGGATCGACCTGAAGTCGAGAGGATCTCAGCGTCTCCATGAAACCGGATTGATGTCTTAGACTTACCCAAGGAGGTCATCGATGGCAAAGATAGACGCTTTTTTCCAACTGATGCATGACCAGGGGGCATCGGACCTTCATCTCGTCTCCGGTCAGCAACCGGCGCTCCGCATCCGGGGGGAAATAGAACGGGTCAAATTCGACGTTCTCACCAATGACGGCCTCAAGGCGATGATCTACGAGATCACCCCCGAACACAAGATCAAGCAGTTCGAGGAGACGGGGGATATCGACTTTGCCTATGAGATCCCCGGACTGGCTCGTTACCGCGCCAACTTTTTCCAGCAGCAGTTTGGCTGTGCGGCGGTCTTCCGGGAGATCCCGAGCAAGATCGTCTCCGCCCTGGAGCTGGGACTGCCCACGGTTGTCTCCAAACTGGCATCCCTTCCGCGGGGGCTGGTCCTCGTGACCGGACCGACGGGAAGCGGAAAATCGACGACGCTTGCGGCGATCATCGATGAAGCCAACGCGACCCGGAAGGACCACATCATCACCATCGAGGATCCGGTCGAGTTCGTCCACCAGAGCAAAAACTGCATCGTGAACCACCGCGAGGTCGGGCGGCACACGAAATCCTTCACGGCGGCACTTCGCGGCGCCCTGCGCGAGGATCCGGACATCATCCTGGTCGGCGAACTCCGCGACCTGGAGACGATCTCGCTGGCGGTCGAGGCGGCCTCCACAGGCCACCTCGTCTTCGGCACCCTTCACACAACGAGCGCAGCCAAGACCGTCGACCGGGTTATAGAAGTTTTCCCCGCCAGCGAACAGATGCAGATCCGATCGACGCTGGCCGACGGCATTCGGGCGGTCATCGCCCAGGTTCTCTTCAAGCGGATTGATAAAAAGGGGCGTTGCGCCGCGCTGGAGATCCTCATCGCGAATGCCGCGGTGCGGAACCTGATCCGCGAATCCAAGACCTTCCAGATCCCCTCCATGATTCAGACGGGAAAGAAATACGGCATGCAGCTTCTGGACGACGCGATTCAGGACCTCCTGAGCAAGGGGTGGATCAGCGGCGACGAGGCGTACATGAAGGCGAACGACAAGCAGCGGTTCCGGCCGTTCCTGAAGAGCCCGCCGACCGACTTCACCGAGGCCTGAAAGACCGGGGATACCGATATTTTTCGAGGAGGAAAACGATGAGGAAACAGGAGATCGATTTTATCCTGGGAAAGATGCTCGATTCCCACAAGAACGTGTCGGATCTGAACATCACGGTCGGGAAACCCTTTCAGGTGGAGAGTTCGGGACAGCTCATCGGCGTGGATCTTGAACCGCCGGTTCAGAAACTGACCCCCTTCCAGTCGGAGATTTTCGCCCTCAATCTGATCAATCAGGACCGGCGGCTGACGGAGATTTTGCTTTCCCATGGGTCGTGCGACTCCTCCTACGAACTTCCGGGCAAGGCCCGCTTCCGCGTGAACATCTTTTCCCAGCGGGGAAACTACTCCATCGTCCTGCGCAAACTGGAAACCCGAATCCCCACCTTTCAGGACATGAACCTCCCCGAGGCTTTTCACAAGATGGCCGAGGAGAAGAACGGGATCATCCTGGTCACCGGCGCGACGGGAAGCGGCAAGTCAACGTCGCTCGCGGCTCTTCTCAATGAGATCAATGAGCATAAGTCGGTTCACATCGTCACGCTCGAAGACCCGGTCGAGTTTTCCCATCCCCACAAGATGGCCACCTTCAACCAGCGGGAGATGGGGAACGACTTCGATACCTTCGCCAGCGGCCTTCGCGCGGCCCTGCGCCAGGCGCCGAAGGTGATCCTCGTCGGCGAGATGCGGGATAGGGAGACGGTCGAGATCGGCCTCTCCGCCGCCGAGACGGGCCATCTGGTCTTGAGCACCCTCCATACGGTGGACGCCGGCCAGACCATCAACCGCATCCTCGGCATGTTCTCCACTGAAGAGGAGACCCAGGTCCGGATCCGGCTGGCCGATACGGTCCGCTGGATCGTCTGCCAGCGCCTCCTCCCCAAGGAAGGCGGCGGTCGCGTCGCCGCCTTTGAGGTCATGGGATCGAACCTTCGGGTGAAGGACACCATCCTTCACGGCGAGTCGGAGGGGAAGACCTATTACGAGATCATCCAGGCCGGGAAGGCCTTCGGGATGATCACCTTCGATGACTACATCGTCGAACTCTTCAGCAAGGGACAGGTCAGCGAGGAGACCGCAAAGGCCTACGCCTCCAACAAGGGGATCGTCGGCCGCGGCATCGACAGCGTCAAGAGCGCCAAGGGAGAGTCCACGACGGATCTCGGCAAACTCGAGGTGGACACGAGCTACGGCAAACCGGCGAGAAGATTCTAAAAACCTTAAATCCGGGGCGGCTTCGTAATAAGCTCCGCAGGCAAGGCGCGCAAATCCTTGAGGAGTGAGGCGTACCTTGGCGTACGCTGCAACGACGAAAGGTGACGCGCAACGCAGCATCCGGACTTTTTACGAAACCGACAAGAAGATTCTGATGAGAGGGGACGCACATGGAAGAGCAGAAGGCCCTTTTAAATGAGGTGGCGTCGGAAGGGTATGACGCCGGAGATAAACCGTTCGACTTCGTGGGAGAGGGAGGGGAGACCGCCCTGGTCTGTGAACCCGATCCGTCCGTCCGGGAGAAGATCAGCGGCAGCCTCAAGGAGCTGGGCTACCAGATCACAACGGCGGAAAAGGCCAAGGACGCCCTCAAGGCGATGCGGTTTCATCTCTTCGACCTCGTGGTTGTAAACGAACGCTTCGACATGACGGATCCGGATACGAATGACGTCCTCGAGTATCTGGAAAACCTGAACATGACGACGCGGCGGCGGTTCTTTGTGGCGCTGGTCAGCGAGAAATACCGGACGACGGACAACATGGCCGCTTTCAACCGGAGCGTCAATCTCGTCATCAACCTCAAGAACATCGGGGATGTCGGAACGATCATCAAGCAGGGTGTCGCCGACAACAGGGTCTTCTACCATATTTTTCAGGAGACGCTGCAGAAGATGGGCAAGGCATAAGTATTCCGGTGACATGCTCCGATCCCTTCGCGCTTCCGGAACATGTCCCCGAAGCCTTTAAAAAGCGCGCCTCACGGCTCAGGATATCGGGGGGCCTTGCATCCGGCCATTTTTTTGATCAACCCATAATAGATACTTTTCGACAGGCTGTCAGCTGCCGGTAGAGGGAGTGGGTTTCAGCGCCTCCAACCTACGCAGGACGGAGGCGGCAAGACCGTCCTGACCCGAAGCCGCATGAGAAGCGGCCAAGCGCAGGAGATGGAGAGGGTTTCCGGGATCAATGACAATGGCTTTCGTGAAGGCTTCCACCGCATGGGCGTGGAGGCCTTTTTTTGTGAAGAGGTTGCCCAGACGATACCAGCAGCTTCCCGCGGTCTCGAGGTGAAGATCCGCGGCCCGGCTATAGGCATCCTCGGAGGCGACCGGTTCCCCCAGATCGGCCAGGCAATCGCCGAGTCCCATCCAGAACAGGGGCTCATCGGAACGTGCCGCGAGGCACTTTTCCCAAGCAGCCTTTGCCCCTTCGGCATCGCCGGCACGAAGAAGGCCGTCCGCCAGGCGGCTGAAAAAAGTGGTTTCAGCCGCGGGGTCGATCTCCGCCGCCCGGTTATATTCCGCCTTAGCCCGGACAAAATCGCCCATGGATAGAAGGGCATCGCCGAGGGAACAGCGGCGCTCCGGCGCATCGGGTTCGCTCTCGACCAGTTTTTCAAATATCCGCAACGCCTGAGCGGCATTCCCCGCCGAGAGGTAAGCCTCTCCCAGTGTTTGAAGGATCCCGATATCCTCCGGTTGGGCGGCCGCGGCCCGCTCGCAAACCGAGACCAGGGCCTCCCCGTTTTTCCCCTCCCGGTAAATCCGGACGAGCTCATCGTAGGCAAAGCCGGAGAAGAGGTTGCGCGCGAGTTCCTTCCGGAAAAGTTGTTCAAAACAAGCGGCGGCTTCCGCCGTTTGCCCGCTGTCGTGAAGCGCCCAGGCCAGGGCGAGGAGGTGCGAATCCTCATCCGGCCGTGCTTCAACCAGTCCGCGATAGATGTGAACCGCCTCGGCGGGGCATCCCGATTTCATCAGGTCGTCGGCGCGGTTCCGATCGAAGAGGATGGGGGCTTCGGCTGTTAAGGAATGCATAAATTGCTTCCGGGGACATGATGCGATCCCTGCGGGCTTCCGCATCATATCCCCGATGCCTTAGTCATCCGCAGGATCCGCCGCAGGATCCGCAGCCGCCGCCTTCCTGAACCATGCTGGAGTTCAGCTTGAACCCGCTTCCCCGCGGCGTGGTGATGAATTCCACCGCGATCGGCTTGGCCATTTCAAAGAGTTCCTTTTCAATCAGGAAGGTGACCCCCCGGTCTTCGAATACCTCGTCGTTCTCCTTTGACTCGTCCAGAGCCATGCCCAGAGAGGGGCCCGAGCAACCGCCCTCCTGAATGAAAATCCGGATGGAGGGGGTCTCTTTTTGATCCTTGAGAAATTCCTTGATCATCTCACTCGCTTTTTCAGACACGGAAAACATATCAATCTCCTTTGTTTAGATTTTTTTCCACAACTTCCGCGATCCGGCGGCAGCAGGCGTCGGTTTCCTCCTGCGACGGCCCTTCCACCATCACCCTGCACATGTTCTGGGTTCCCGAATAGCGGACCAGAACCCGGCCCTGGTCCCCCAATTTCCGCTCCACTTCCCGTATGGCGTCCGTGATTTCGGGGATGCTCTCGATCTCCGGCCGCGAGTGGACGTCCACGTTGATCAGCGCCTGGGGGAAGACCTTCATGATCTTTGCGAGTTCAGAAAGCGGTTTCCCTTCCCGTTTCATGGCCGCCGCCACCTGGAGGGCGGTGATGATCCCGTCCCCCGTCGTGTGATGCCGCAGAAAGATCAGATGGCCGGAATCCTCGCCGCCGATCATCGCCCCGCGGGCCTGCATCTCCTCGAGGACATACCGGTCGCCGACCCTCGTCATGACCGAGTCTATTTGAAGCGACCGGAGCGCGACGCCGAGCCCGAGGTTGCTCATTACCGTCCGGACGACGAGGTTGTTGGCGAGGCTGCCCTCCTTCTTCATGACGGCGGCACAGACGGCCAGAATCTGGTCTCCGGTCAGCACCGTTCCCGTTTCATCCACCGCAATCAGCCGGTCCCCGTCGCCGTCGAAGGCGAACCCCACGTCCGCCCCGGTCTTCCGGACCTCCTCCGCAAGGACCTCCGGATGCTGGGAGCCGCAGCGGTCATTAATGTTCCTGCCGTTCGGTTTGTCGAAGAGGGTGGACACCTCGGCGCCCAGCTCGGCAAAGGTTTCCGGTGCGACCCGATAGGTGGCGCCGTGGGAGCAGTCCAGGACGATTCGGGTTCCCTCCAGGGAGTATTCCTTCGGGAAGGAATGTTTCAGAAAGACGATGTAACGGCCCCGGGCGTCCTCCATGCGGTAGGCCTTTCCCAGCTCCGTTGGAGAGGGGTGAAGGGTGTGGAGGTTGTTGGCGAAGATCATCTCCTCGATGGCCGCTTCCGTCTCATCGGGAAGCTTGAACCCCTCGCCGCCGAAGATCTTGATGCCGTTGTCCTGAAAGGGGTTGTGGGAGGCGGAGATGACAATGCCCGCATCGGCCCTCATGCTGCCGGTGAGAAAGGCAATCCCCGGCGTGGGGATCACGCCGACCATGATGGCGTTGACGCCCATGGAACAGATCCCGGAGACCATCGCATTCTCCAGCATGTAGCCGGAGAGGCGGGTGTCCTTGCCGACCACGATCGCGGGGGTGTGCCCTCTTTTTTTGAAGAGATGCGCCGTGGCCCGCCCGATGTTCATGGCCATTTCCGCCGTCATCGGGTATTCGTTCGCCACCCCGCGAATCCCATCGGTACCGAATAATCTGCCCATCATTTTCCTCAAAAAGGATCGACGCTTTTATAATAGGTGCTTTGAATTTGCAACCAAAATGGCTGACAAAGATCTCCCCGAGAGCAAAGGCTTTTTTTCACGCCGGGGGCACGTGCGTCACATCCTGACGGGTTCCGAAACGGCTGACCAGCGTGGCGCCCAGACCGATCACGAGCGCGATCGCCTTGACCATCCAGCCGACGTAGGGAATCCAGCCGACCATCCAGAGGATGACCAGCCCCCAGAAGGTTTCCCGGACGATCCCCGGTTCGGGCTTTCTGAGAAGGTGGAGGAACCGGGCGCCGACGAACCGTCCAACGGCGATAAAGCCGAAGAGCACCGAACAGACGACGAAGATCACCTCCAGCGGGATCAGGGCGATGCCCACCACCGAGATGGTCAGAAGCAGCGCCAGCGGAGCGATCAGGACGAGACCCAGGATTCCGCTGAGGATGACCTTGAAGGTGTTTTGGCGGATCGTCTCCGAGATGACGCGAACCGGCTTCGGCAGAAGGGCGGCAATCAGGAGGGCCAGAAACAGGATGACGAGGAAGATGGAGAGCGAGATGACGGCGAAGATCCAGGACCACCCTTCCCACTCGCTGCTCAGTGCGGTTGCCAGGGTTTCATAAAGGTTATCGGAGTTGATCTCCGTCAGGTTCCCGAGAACCTCCGCGTCTCTTGCCATGACGATGACTCCGCCCAGGGAGAAGACATTCCCCTTCACAACGGCCGTCTTGGTCAGGACCACCGATCCGCCGATCGCGGTCACGCTCTTCTCAACGGCGCCGTCCACCGTGATCTGGCCGCCGATGGCGACCACGCTGCCGACCCTCTGTCCCTCCTCGATCGTCACATCGCTGCCGATCTTGATGATGCTCTTGTCGCCGGAAGCCGCCGCGACGATCGGGATCAACCACAGGCAGAAGATGAGAAGAAGGCTTAAGACCCTTTGAATCGGTTTCATGTTTCCTCCAGTGCAATCAATGACCGCTGCCATACATTCGTTTTCGTCAGGCCGTCTCGTACCGATGGCGGAAATATTCGATCACCGCGGGCAGGACGGAAAGGATGACGATGGCAATGATGACCAGCGTGAAATTGTTTTTTATCAGCGGAAGATTCCCGAAATAATACCCCCCGAAGATGAACAGGGCGATCCAGGAGACACCGCCGACGACGTTGTAGACGATGAACCGCGAATAGGTCATCCGGCCGATTCCGGCGACGAAAGGGGCGAAGGTCCGGATGATCGGCATGAAGCGGGCGATGATGATCGTCTTACCGCCGTGCTTTTCATAGAATTGGTGGGTTCTCTCCAGATAGGTCCTCTTGAAAAAGCGGCCATCCTCGCGCTGGAAGACCTTCGGCCCGATATAGCGGCCGGCGGCGTAATTGACCGTATCACCGGCGATGGCTGCGATGGAAAGCGAGATGAAGAGCCACTCCACCTCAAGCGGTCCCTTGAGGGAAGGGTTGGCCGCGAAGGCCCCGAGCCCGAAGAGGAGAGAATCCCCCGGCAGGATCGGTGTCACGACGAGCCCCGTTTCGCAGAAAACGATGAGGAAGACCAGGACGTAGGTCCAACCCCCGAAATATTGCAGGATCTCCCC
>JAHFBU010000230.1 GCA_023249795.1 Syntrophaceae bacterium | reverse complement strand
CCGCGAAGCGGATGGGATGTCGGGGACATGTTCCGGAAGCCGCGAAGCGGATCGGAACGTGTCCCCGGAACGCCTGTCATTCCGGGCTTGACCCGGAATCCAGCTCTTCAAGTTGTTCTGAACCTCTGCCGAAGTTTGTTTCCGCATTAACCCTCACCGATTCGGCACCCGCGATCCGGCGGCGATGCTGCCCAGCACGGCGATGCCGAGCCAACTCAGGGCAAACGTGGTGTTGCCTCCGTGGACGGGGTTGGCCATGTACCCCACGATGGCGGGAATCAGCGAGGCGATGCACCAGGGAAGGCCCATCAACAGAGCGCTGACGCCGCCCGTCTGACCGGGCAATGAGCGGTTTCCCTCGGAAACGAGGACCACATTGTTAGCGCCGTTGGCCGCTCCGAGAGCGGACAGAAGGAGCAGCTTACTCCACGTGCCGCCCGGCCCGAACAACAGCCACGTGAAGAGCAGGCCCGCTGTGAGGTTCAGCGCGACGAGCACACGCCGCGCCCCCAGCCTGTCGGCGGCATGTCCGGCGGGAATCAGCCCGAGCGATGCGCCCAGCACCAGCGCCGCATGTCCACCGCCGAAGAGCATCCAGCCCGGTGCCCCGCGCTCGCTTAAGAAATCGGGAAGCAGGAAGATAAGTCCCACATTGAGCGACGACGCGCACACCTGAACCGTGAAGAGCAGACCCAGTGACCTGGCGTTTGCGACAAAGGTCTTCTTCCAGCCCGCGAAGGACAGCGCCCGCCTCGGCGAGGGCTTGATCCGCCATGCGATGGCAGCCGCAATCAGCAGCGGGACGGCAAACATGATTTCCGTGTGGCCGCCGGTGGCCCGAAATATAAACGTAAACAGCCACTGTGACATTGCATAACCCATGTACCCGCCGGTGAGGAACAGGCCGACCATGACGCCGGCCCGCGCGGGGATCAAGGTGCTTGCGGTCCCGGCTGCCGTCGGATGAAACGCGGACGACCCGATGCTGCTTGCCAGAACCAGGAGAGACATGAGCGGCAGCGACTGGACGCGGGGGACAAAGGTGATCGCCCCGGCCAGGACAATCCCGCCCACGAGCAGGAGCTTCTGCCTGCCGCGGTCGGCCATCACGCCGAACAGGAGTTGCAGCGCATTGCCGAGGACGCCGGCCACCGTTGCGATCAGCCCCGCAAGCGTCAGGTCGAGCCCGGCAATCGTCTTGTATACCGGCCAGATTCCGATGCAGAGATCGACGGCGAGATGTCCCGCCAACAAGATGAGCAGGCTGGACAAGAGCCCGGCCGGCAAACCGCTCTTTCCGACCGTAGCCACGGTGGCTGTGGCCGGCTCCGGGCTTTGCGCCAAGACAGGCGCCTTTCCGCCGGCATGGAGATGTGTCAATTCACTATCGAGGGTCAAATCAATCTTCTCCTTGGTCTTCAGGCCGAAGCCGCGCCTTCTATACACCCCACGCCCGATTCCGGCAATCGAAACCGGAGTTGGGAAAATATCGCTTGACAAAAAAACGACCCCTTTATACTTGACGACCTCGCAGAAAGTCTCCAAACTGCCACTCCGCGAAAGCAAGAAGCCGGGACTCTTTATTTGAAAGGGATTCCCGCTTCCGCGGGAATGACAAAAGAGATGCGGGAATGACAAAGGGATGCAGGAATGACAGAGGGTTCGGAAAACATGAACACGGCAAAGACACTTACGCAAAAAATTCTGGAGGCCCATCTGGTCGCCGGTCGCTGGCAGCCGGGTGAGGAGATCGGGATTCGCATCGACCAGACCCTGACCCAGGATGCCACCGGCACCATGGCCTATCTACAGTTCGAGGCCATGAACTGCCCCCGCGTCCGGACGGAGCTCTCGGTCAGTTACATCGATCACAACACCATCCAAATCGGCTTTGAGAATGCCGACGATCACCGCTATCTCCAGAGCATCGCCGCGAAGTATGGCATTGTCCTCTCCCGCGCGGGAAACGGCATCTGCCATCAGGTTCATCTGGAGCGGTTCGGCAAACCGGGTCGAACCCTGATCGGCTCCGATAGCCACACCCCGACCGGCGGCGGCCTCGGGATGTTCGCCGTCGGTGCGGGCGGCCTGGATGTGGCCATGGCGATGGCCGGAGAACCCTTCTGTCTGACCTGTCCCCGGGTGATCCGGATCAATCTGACCGGCAGACTTTCCCCATGGGTTTCCGCCAAGGAGATCATTCTCAAGGTCTTGCAGATCTTTTCGAGCAAGGGCAATGTCGATTGCGTCTTCGAATATTCCGGCGCCGGGCTTGCTACGCTCTCGGTTCCCGAGCGGGCGACGATCGCCAACATGGGCGCCGAGTGCGGGGTCACCACCTCCGTTTTCCCGAGTGACGAACAGACGCGGGCGTTTCTTCTGGCCGAGGGCCGCGAACAGGAGTGGATTCCTCTCGCCGCCGACCCGGATGCCGTTTATGCGCGAACAGTGGAGATTCATCTTTCCGATCTCGTCCCGCTGGCCGCCTGTCCTCACAGCCCCGATGAAGTGCGCACGGTCGCGGAGCTGGGTTCGCTCCCCGTTCAACAGGTTTGCATCGGCAGTTGCACCAACTCTTCATACAAGGATCTGGCGACTGTCGCCCGAATCGTGAGGGGGCAAAGGGTCCATCCGGACGTCAGCTTTATCGTGGCGCCCGGTTCACGTCAGGTGGTCGAAAATCTTCTGCGGGACGGATATTTGGCCGATCTGATTGCGGCGGGGGCGAGACTGATGGAAAATGCCTGCGGATTCTGTATCGGCAACAGCCAGTCTCCGCCGTCCGGCGGCGTCTCTCTACGCACCTCGAACCGGAATTTCCTGGGCCGGTCCGGCACGAAGGATGCCGGGGTCTATCTCGTCAGCCCGGAGACCGCGGCGGCCGCGGTGATCACGGGTTGCCTGACCGATCCGCGGAACCTCGGCATGCCCTACCCGGACATAACCGCCCCGGAGAAATTTCTCATCGACGACAGCCTCATTATCAGACCGGATGAGAATACCGATACGGCGTTGGTCACCGTCGTGCGGGGGCCGAACATCGGCGATCCGCCGGTCAATGCCCCGCTGCCGGATGATATTGCCGGCGAGGTCACGCTCAAGGTGGGA
>JAHFBU010000229.1 GCA_023249795.1 Syntrophaceae bacterium | reverse complement strand
TCAGCGAAATCATCCCCGTCTTTTCGCAAAGGAGCCTGTTCGGCTACGTCGCCATCTGTATCTCGGCGCTGGGAATCGCGATCGTCGGCTATGCCGTCTGGGGCCACCACATGTTTACAAGCGGGATGAGCGATACGGCCAGGGTCATCTTCTCCTTCGTTACCTTCCTGGTCGCCGTGCCGAGCGGCGTAAAGGTCTTTAACTGGATCGCCACCCTCTACAAGGGATCGATCCGCACGGACGCGCCGCTGGTCTTCGCACTGTCATTCATCTTTCTGTTCTCGATCGGGGGGCTCACGGGACTGATCATCGGGTCTCTGGCCCCGAATCTTCATCTCCACTGCACCTATTTTATCGTCGGCCATTTCCACTACGTCATGTTCGGCGGGGCGGGGTTTTCCATTCTGGCGGGACTCCATTACTGGTTTCCCAAGATTTCCGGCCGGACCTACAGCGAAGTGTACGCAAAGATCGGCTGGCTGAATCTCTTCATCGGATTCAACATCCTCTACTTCAGCATGTTCATTCTCGGATTCCAGGGGATGCCGAGAAGATACTTCGATTATCCGCCCCAATATCACACGAACCACATGATCTCGACCGTCGGTTCGTGGTTCCTGGCCCTCGGCCTGATCATCATCTTCGCAAACCTGATACGGGCGCTCTTCAAAGGAGCGCGGGCCCCCGGCAATCCCTGGGGCGGAAAGACGCTGGAGTGGACGATCTCCTCTCCACCGGCACATGAGAACTTCAGGGAGATGCCGGTTATCACGCGGGGACCTTATCCTCAGGATGAGTGAGCAACGGGGCAGCATGTTGAAAGCGGAGATGGGTCGCATTGACCACGAAGGAAAGAAGATGGGAATTTGGTTTTTTCTCTTCACGGAGATTCTCTTTTTCGGGGGGATGTTTCTCCTCTATGCCATCTTCCGTTACCGGTACGCTGATGACTTCCATCGGGGCGCCGCCGGAGAGGATCTTTTTCTGGGAACGGTAAACACCGTTATTCTTCTGACGAGCAGCTATACCATGGCGCTTTCCCTGGCCGCCGTCAGAGCGGGAAAGCGGCTCCTCTCTTCCCGGCTGCAAGCGGCGACGATCTTGATGGGGCTTGCCTTTCTTGCCATCAAGTATCTTGAATGGAGCGGCAAGATCGCCCGGGGGCTCTACCCCGATTCTCCGGTTCTCCTGAAACTCGCGAAGGGAGAGATCCTCTTCTACGGACTCTATTATGTCATGACCGGCATCCACGGTCTGCATGTTTTCATAGGTTGCGTCGTCATAGCCTTCATGCTGTTTTCCACGCGTGTCGGGAGAATCAACAAGGAAAATTATTCGCGGCTGGAAAACACCGCACTATACTGGCACTTTGTCGATGTCGTGTGGATTTACCTCTACCCGTTGTTCTATTTGCTGACCTGAGGCGCGGCCATGAAAGAGGGTTATTCCGAGGATCGCATCATCACTGCCGGAACCTATACGGCCGTCTGGCTGGCGCTTCTTGTTCTGCTCTCCGCCACGATCGCCGTCTCTAAACTTCGCCTCCTAGCCCAATTCAGCGCCGTGGGCTCCCTGGCCATTGCATCGGTGAAGGCTGGTCTCGTTCTTGCCTTCTTCATGCATCTCAAGTATGAGCGGCCGTTCCTGAAAGGGTTGCTGGCCCTTGCCGTTTCGGCCCTGACGTTGCTCATCGGGCTGACCTTTGTCGACGTAGGGTATCGGTGAGAGGTGGGTCATGCTGTTCAGCCCTTCCAATACGACCGGAAAAGTGGATAACGCTTTCCTGTTTATCGTGGTCTGTTGCGTGATCCTTCTGGCGGCCGTTACGATCTGCATGGTCGTCTTTCTCATCAAATACAACCGGGAGCGGCACCCCCGACCGGAGCGTGTGAAGGAGAGTCTCCTGCTGGAGATCGTCTGGACCGTCATTCCGACAATCCTCGTCATCTTCATGTTTTACTTCGGGTGGGTCGATTTCAAATATATTCGCAACCCGCCAAAGGACGCATTGACCGTCAACGTCCTCGCCCGCCAGTGGTCCTGGCTGTTTACCTACGACAATGGGCGGCAGAGCGATCTCCTCAACGTCCCGCTGGGACGGCCGGTAAAACTCCTCATGACCTCCGCCGATGTCGTCCACTGCCTTTTCATCCCGGCCTTTCGCATCAAAGAGGATTGCGTTCCGGGAATGACGACACACCTTTGGTTCAGCGCGACTGAGCCGGGAAGCTACGATATCTTTTGCACCGAGTACTGCGGCGTCGGTCATTCCCATATGAGATCGCGGGTGGTTGCCATGAGCCCCGGGGATTTTCTGAACTGGTACAACGCACCACAGGGGAGAGACCTTGCCGAGCAGGGATTGACCCTCCTTCGGACAAAAGGGTGTCTGGGTTGCCACACGCTGGACGGCTCAGACAAAGTCGGCCCGACCTTCAAGAACCTTATGGGGCGGAGGCAGGGGGTGATCCGTGCGGGCCGCGAAACGGAGATTGTCGTGGATGAGGAGTTCATTCGCCGGCATATCCTCGATCCCCGATCCGCGGCCGTCGCGGGTTTTCCGTCGGTGATGCCTCAAATGCCGATGACGGACGAGGAGCTCAAAACCATCGTGGGTTATCTGATGAGGATCAAATGACGGTGGGTGAAACGATCCGTGCATATTATTCTCTCTGCAGAGTGAGCATATCCCTCTTTGCCGCCCTGTCGGCGGCTGTGGGCCTTCGACTCACAGCCCACCCGCTCTGGACGGCCATACCGGTTCTGACCGCAGGCGTTTTTCTGACGGCCTGCGGAGCATGCGCCCTCAATCAATACCAGGAACGCGGTGCCGATGCCCTGATGGCAAGAACCGCCGGCAGGGCTATCCCGTCGGGCAGGATCAGGCCCCGGGACGGCCTCTGCTTTTCCCTGATTTTGATCGGTTCGGGTTTATGGATGCTTTCGCGGACCGGCCATCCGGCGCCCATCCTGGGGCTCGGTGCGGTCCTCTGGTACAACGGATTTTATACCTGGCTCAAAAGCCGTACCGCCTTTGCCCCGTTCCCCGGCGCATTGGCCGGCGTCATCCCCCCGGCGATCGGCTGGCTTGTGGGCGGCGGAAGCCCTGTCGATCCCGCCCTGGCCTTTCTGTGTTT
>JAHFBU010000228.1:2127-3153 GCA_023249795.1 Syntrophaceae bacterium | reverse complement strand
TTTCTTTCACTTTTTCGATAAGATCCAGGTCGTCCGCCGTCAGACCCGCGCTCCCGTCAAGAAGGACGATGACGGCGTCTGCCTTTTCGAGCCGTTCCCAGACGAGGTTGATCCCCTCCTTTTCGATGGCGTCCTGCGGCGGTCGGAGTCCGGCGGTGTCGGTCAGGCGGACGGGCATCCCCCCGATATCGACGGTCTCCTCGATGAAGTCCCGCGTCGTTCCCGGTATGGAGGTGACGATCGCCCGCTTTTCGCCGAGGAGGCGGTTCAGGAGTGAAGATTTGCCGACGTTCGGGCGGCCGGCGATGACGACGCCGATTCCCTCCCGGTAGATCCGCCCCTGATGGTAGGTTGAAATCAGGGATGTGATTCGTTCGATGACTTCCCGGATGCGGGAAAGGGCGTCTCCAGTCGTCTTATCGACGCCGTCCTCTTCGGAAAAGTCGATCTCCGCTTCGATCCCTGCGAGCAGGTCGATGATTTCAACGCGGATCGCCTCGATGCGTCCGGAGAGCTTCCCTTGCAGACGGCTGACGGCGGCGGCGAGCCCGTTTTGGGTCTGTGCCGTGATGACGTCCAGGACGGCCTCCGCCTGGGTCAGGTCGAGGCGGTCGTTCAGAAAGGCGCGCTTTGTGAATTCACCCCGTCCGGCCGGACGCGCCCCTGCCCGCAGAACCTCTTCGAGGACGCTTCGCAGAATGAGCGGCCCGCCGTGACAACTGATCTCCAGCGTGTCTTCTCCGGTGTAGGAACGGGGTCCCTTCATGAAGGCAACAAGGACCTTGTCGAGAACAGCGCCCGTCGCCGGGGAAACAATTTCGCCGTGGTAGAGGTGGTGGGAGAGAAAATTGCCGGAGGGCAAGGGACGGAAAAGCCGTCGGGCGATCCCTTCCGCCGCAGGTCCGCTGACGCGGATCAGGCCGATCCCCCCGATGCCGGGAGGTGTCGCAATGGCTGCGATGGTCTCCGCAAAGGTCATGGAATCAGGACCTCCCCCGGCAAGAATGCCATTAAAACCGACACCCC
>JAHFBU010000228.1:0-2117 GCA_023249795.1 Syntrophaceae bacterium | reverse complement strand
GAAGCGGGAATCCAGAGAGTGTTCAACTATCGCTAAATACTGGATTCCCGTTTTCACGGGAATGACAAAGTAAGTTTGTTTTCGACTTTTTACAAGGGCGTTAAAAATCACTGGCCTCCGGCTTCCGCCGGGGTGACGGTTTTTGTAAGTCCGTCAAGGCTGCTTGTTGAGTAACACCCCTTCGGTTTATCAGGCGTCGGCCCTGCCCTGGCTACGCCGGGCAGGCAAGATCACGATCTTTCGGTACTCACCCTCGCCGCGGCTCTTTGTCGTGAGCGTTTCATCGTTCTGCATGGCCATGTGGATGACGCGGCGGTCGTGGGCGTTCATGTGGCCTACCGTCGCCGCCTTCTGGGTCTTCCTGACCTTTTCGCCGATTTTCGCCGCCAGAGCGACAAGGGATTCCTCGCGCCGTTTGCGGTACTCCTCCGTATCGATGACGATCATCTTGTTGCCGTTGGCGGTGTGGTGCACCGCCTTGTTCACGACATACTGAATGGCATCGAGGTTCTGCCCCCGTTTTCCGATGAGCAGGCCGCTGCCGTCTCCGCGGATGTTCAGGATGATCGCCTCGTCCGTTTCTTCCTCCACGGTCACTACGGACGCAAGCTGCATTCGGGTCAGGATGCCTTCGAGAAGCCGCTTGGCCCGCTCCGCGGCAGGTTCGCCGTCGCCGACCGCGGATGGCGCCGGTTGCGGTTTTGCGGTCTTCATCTGTTCCGAGGGTTCCGGCGGCTTCGGCTTCATATTGGGATGATTTTCGGCACGGGGAACGGCCGGCTGCGTTTTCCGGATCGGCGCGGTCGGCTTCGCCTTTTTGCCGGCGACACTGCTATCGGCTCCAGAACGTTCGGAGGCCGGTGCCACCGTCTTTTCCGCCTGGACCGGGGTCGGCGTCTCCGCCTTCTTTCGGGGAAACACTTCGTCGAGCGTCATGTCAAAGGAGATAAGCCTCGCACGGATCAGGGCCTTCGTCCCCCCAAGCCCGAGGAAACCGGATTTCCCCTCCGCGATGATTTCGATGTTGAGCTTCTCCCGCGGGACCTGAAATTCGTCGCACGCCTTTTCTATGGCTTCGTTGATGGTCTTTCCTTCGATTTGAATCCCTTCCATAACGCTATGCACCTCTATGCCGGTTGCCTGTTGATATACACCTGCTGACCGATGCTGATGATGTTGTTGAACAGCCAGTAGATCACGAGCCCCGAAGGAAAGCTGAGAAACATGAAGGTGAAGATGATGGGCATAAAGAGCATGAGCTTCGCCTGCATGGGGTCGGCTCCCGAGGGGGTCATCTTCTGCTGGATGAACATCGTGGCGCCCATCACAATCGGCGTGATGTAGTATGGGTCCTTCGCGGAGAGATCCTGAATCCACCAGAAGAAGGGGGAGTGACGCAGCTCGATCGCGTAGAGCAGCGCCTTATAGAGTCCGAAGAAGACGGGGATTTGAACGACCATCGGCAGGCACCCCCCGAGCGGATTGACCTTGTGCGCCTTGTAGAGGGCCATCGTCTCCTGGCTCAATCGCGCCTTGTCGTTCTTGAATTTCTCTCGCAGGGCCGCCATCATCGGTTGGATCTTCTGCATCTCCTTCATCGACTTGTAGCTCTTGTTTCCCAGGGGCCAGAAGATCAGCTTGATCATAACGGTCAGGAGGATGACCGCGATCCCGTAGTTATGGACATAGCCGTAGAGAAACTTAAGGACGACCAGCAACGGGATGGCCAGCCACTTGAGCCAGTCGCCAAAATCGATCGCGTTTTCCAGGTTCAGGTTCTGGACCTTGAGGAGGCTGAAATCCTTCGGTCCCAGATAGAGGGAATAGTTGAAGAGACCGGACTGGCCGGGCGGAATCACATTCTTGGGCCCCTTGAGCTCAACCGCGATCATGTTGCTGCCGTCCTTCATCATCCGCAAGCTGGTCAGAGACGGGTTCTGCGGGATCATGGCCGCGATAAAGTATTTGCTTTCGAATCCGCCCCAGGAAACATCGGGACCCATGGTCTTGTCCGCCTCCATCTTACCGATATCGGGGCGGTCGATGCTCTTGGCGATGAAGGAGACAGGGCCATCATGGCCGTAACTGTCCTTGGGCGCGGCGGGATCGGCGTACTG
>JAHFBU010000023.1:2562-11719 GCA_023249795.1 Syntrophaceae bacterium | reverse complement strand
TTTTCCGCTTTCAAATTCCCCGATCTTCTCGTCCAGAAGTTCGTCCAGCGGTTTCACCTTGTCGACGTCATTGCATTTCATTCTCTCCGCTCCTCCCCTCATACGATTGACTCATGCATACGGTTGCCCCGGCGACCCGATCTATCACCCTGTCGAATGGATCCGGTCTTCCCGCGCAGGACGTTGAATCCGGCTCTCATTCTAAGGAAGCGGTGGATCCAAAGCAACGCTGGTTGAGTGTATGGGGAATGGCAGGTAAAAACGATCGCCGGATGACATCCCCGACCGCGCACCGGCGTCTGCCCGCCTGTCGTAGTAATGACTTACCTAAACACAATCAGTCGATTCATATTGTGCAGCCCTCCCCGATCCGATATGTTCGACGCGGAGGACACCGTAGCATGGTCCTGAAGGGTCGGAAACCGCTTCAGGGAATCGCAGATATCCTTGCCCGCATTGAGCCGGAACTGTCAGGAGGAATCGCTGAGATGAAAAAGACCCCGTATCGAAATGCTGCCCTTGGATTCATGGGATGCATGGCCCTGGCCCTCTTCCTGCCGGCGGCCGCCGGTTCCCAGCCGGACGCGCTCTCCGGCCCGCCGCCGATTGCCGCACCGCTGGTTCGGGAAGGCGACCTTGCCGTCAGGCTCGCTCTCGGGCTGAGCCTTGACGCTGTCGGCGATGAAATCGAGGCCGAGAACCGGCTGGCCGACGCCGGGATTTCGCCCCGGAACGGGTGGGTCGCCGATTATCCGGTCACTCCGGACATCATCGGCGAACTCCGGGAGGCGGTCTTCGGCGCCGCCGGCGCGGGGAGGATACCGGTCGACCGCGACGAGGCGATTCGGAGATTCAACAATGTCCTGGACGCGATCGGTCTGACGATGGACCCCTATTCGCCCTCGGCAAGCGGCGCGCCCGGCCCCTCCGATTCCAGCAATTACCCCAACCCCTCGGCCGTGAACGATTACTACAACAGCGAAGGACCGCCGATCGTGACCTCCTACATACCGCCGCCCGAATTCTACTACCTGTATGCCTGGGTTCCTTTTCCATTCTGGTGGTCCGGATTCTGGTTCCCCGGATACTACATCCTCAACGATTTTCACCGGACCGTGATCGTCAACCGTCGGCCGGTGTATGTTTCAAACCATTTTCGGGACATCCGGGAGCGCAGGGTGCACAGAATCGATCCCGTAACGCGCTATCACGGCAGGAGCTTCGGCGGTATCGGCGCGGCGCGTTCGAAAGGGCTTCTGTCAACGGGGGTGCCCCAAGGCGAACGGAAGATATTCAACAATCCGCCGCCCCGGAATGTCTTACGCACGCCCGTGGCGCCGCCGCAGTCGTCGACCGGAGGACAAGTCGCCGCGCCCCCGCAGCGCGGTTCGGCAACCGGCGCCATCCCTCCGCGCGGCAGAGGCATACCCCTGCCTGCCGCGGGAGGCGCCTCCCCCGGATCGCCCGCCGCCCGCGGCGAGGTGACGATCCATTCTGCTCCGGGCGGCTCCCCCGCTGCCGCGCCGTCCCGGGAGACGATGACAGCCCCTCCGCTGCACCGCGAAGAGGCCGTTCGACCCCTCCCGCCGTCCCGCACCGGGGGAGGCGTATCCGCCGGACGGCGGGAACGGCGATAGGCTTGAAGCCGACCTGCCGGAGCCGGCGGCGGATGGGAATCAAGTTGATATGCGTCTGAGGGAATCGACTCCAATGGAATGTTGCCGAATGGGTGTTTGACGGTTATCAGTTTCGCTGAAATGTTGCCGAACGGATGTTGGAAGGTGATCAGTTCCGCTTCGACAGGCGAGGGCCTGTCGGAGCGGACGAGGAATGCGCCGGAGCCCGTCAGTATGACGCGGATACGGAACGTCCGCGCCGCGACACCTTACCGGATCGGGGTTTGGCCTTTTTCGCGGAGGGCTGGGTTGTCCTTTCCTCATATGCCGGCCTGTAGTCCAGCAGGGCCATCGATTCTCCCCCGATATCCGGGATAATCATCCTTTCATATTGAACGATCTTCTCCGCCGCCAGCCAGTCGAGGAGCTCACCGCCCTCCCGCCTGCCATTCCTCTCGTAGAGTTCATACGCCTTTGTGGCGATCCTCTCCAACAACCCTGTTTTCATAATATCACTCCTCCCGTACCTGATCTCTCAATGATCCTCTATCCCCGGGAACGATTTTCTCCGTTGAATGCATCCTATCCCGGCAACGAACAGGATAACCATATGGAGCCAATGGAAGATTATTGGCGGGGCGAATCTACCTTAAACCCCTCTGCCCTTGTTCAATCCGCTATGGCGCCAGGTTGTAGGCCGCCGGATCGAAGGGCGAGCCCGCCGGATATATCCGGGTTCCCAGTTCCCGGTCGAGCATGAAGAGCCCTTCCTTGCTGTCGCCGATCATCTCAACCTGGCGGCTGATCTTGTCCGTGTTGTTCTCCTCCTCAATCTGCTCGTTGAGAAACCAGTTCAGCAACGGCTCGGCCGTATAGTCATTCTCCTCCCTTGCGATCTTGGTCAACGTGTGAATCTTCTCCGTGATGAACTTCTCATGGGCGTAAGCGTCCTGCCAGGGCTCCAACGCACTCTTCCAGGTCGTTTTCAACTGCTTGACATCCAGAAGGACGATGGAGGCGCCGCGGCTGGTCAGGTGATCGAAGAACTTCATCGCATGGATCGTCTCCTCGTGAACCTGGACACGAAGCCAGTGGGCCATCCCGTCGAGGTTCGAGGCATGGAAATAACCCACCATCGACAGATAAATATAGGCGGACTCCAACTCAAACTTGATCTGTTCATTCACTGCGTCAAACATCCTTTTGTTGATCATTTTGCTTTCTCCTTTCTTGAAAGTGAAACAGGTCCGGTCGTCATAGGCTGTCGTTTAAAAATTGTTTGATCTTGTGATCCCTCTCTTGCTCATCAACCCGAGAGGGCTTGAACCTCTCTTCAAAAGTAGCCTCCTGCTTTTGATAGAAAACCCCCAGGGCGATCTGGGCATCGGAGTTGTAGTCCCATTCCCGGATTTTCATTAATGCGGCCATCGGGTTTTTCGCGTCATGGTCCTGCAGTTCATAAACCCGTTTGGCATAGTATTCGTAGAGATTATTAAAGGTCACGCAGACCTGAAGGACATCGACCAACGCAAAGCCCTTATGGAGGATCGCTTCCCGAAAGAGACGCATCAGGAGCGGCAGCCCCTGCGAGGTGCCGCGGCCGAGAAAGGTGGCCCTGGAGGCGAGCATCAGTTCCAGCGGATTGATCGGGGCCTCGATGCTGCCCTGGGGGGTGGACCGCCCTTTGAACCCCGAAGGCGATGTGGGGCTGTATTGAAAGGCGGTCAGGCTGTAGGAGCGGTTATTATGGATCACCATGGTGATGTCGATGTTTCGTTTGGCGGCAAAGATCAGATGTTCAAGTCCTTCTCCATACGCGTCGCCGTCGCCGGCAAAGCAGATCACCTTCAATCCCGGTCTTGCTATTTTGATCCCCTCGGCAACGGGAACGGTTCTGCCGTGGATGGCATAGAAACTGTTGACATCGACATAGTCGGCAATCTTCGCATGGCATCCGATCCCCGCGACGATCACGATATCTTCCAGCGGGCAGGTTTCATCCTTCAGTTCGTTCAGGACTGTTTTGATGCCGTTGAGAATCGAAAAATTCCCGCATCCAGGACACCAGGTGTTCGGGGCATCCGTGCCCAGATTGGTCCGGCTCATCCGATCGTCTCCTTTACCCTTGTCTCCAGTTCGTCCAGGGCGAACGGCCGTCCGTCATACTTCAGGATCATTTCGTCCACGTCGATTCCGAAGGCCTTGATCAAGTGGGCCAGTTGTCCGGTTGCATTGTTTTCGACGGCAATCAATTTTGTAACCCCCGCCAGCGCCCTCCTGAACGCGTCATCCGGAAAAGGCGAGAGCACGACAGGCTGCACCACGCTGAGCCCCAACTTTTGCGCCGCCTCCACGCAGACGCCTTTGTTGGAACCCCAGCAAAGCAGGGCCGTCGTCCGGCTATCGTCGCCGAACCGGTTGACGGTCGGGAAACGGTTCAGCTCTTCGAGCAGGTACCTTCCCTTGCGCAGCCGCTTATCCTGCATCTTCGCGGCCATCTCCCCCTCTTCGGTGGTGATCCCGGATTCGTCATGTTCATAGCTGTTCACCTTGATGACCGCATCCCGACGCGGCACGAAAGCCAGCGGAGAGACCCCGGTTTCCGTATTCGCGTATCGCCGGTAGGGCCCTTTTCCGTCCCAGAGGGAGGGCGCGGACACCTCCATCTCCCCGTCTTGTGGCAGCTCAAAATTGCCGATGCATTCGTTGAGATTCTTGTCCGTCAGGATGATCGCCGGAACCTGGTATTTCCATGCCAGGCCCAACGCCTGGGCCGACCAGAAGTAGGCCTCCTCCAGATCGCCGGGCGCCACGACCAGGCGCACGAATTCACCCTGTCCCGCATTCAATGCAAAATGCAGATCGGTCTGCGCGGAGTAGGTCGGAAGCCCGGTGCTGGGACCCGGTCTCTGCCCCAGGACGATCACCACGGGGACTTCGCTCATCCCGGAAAGGCTCAGGCTCTCGGCCATCATGCAAAATCCGCCTCCGGAGGTTCCCACCGCCGCCTTCTCTCCCGCATAGGCAAACCCCATGGCCATCAGGATCACGCCTATTTCGCTTTCCGGATGGATCACCTTCAGGGAATAATGGTCCGCCTGTTCGGCAAGAAAGTGCAGAAGCGGCGTGGTGGGGGTCATGGGATAGGCCACGTAATCCTGCAACCCGCCCTTGATGAGCCCCAGACCCACCGCCTGGTTTCCGGATATCAATGGCAGCGGTTCCGACGGCGGCGGTGCAATCTTTTTCACCGCCGGCGCCGCATCGAAACCCCTTAGCGCTATTTTAAGATTCAGATCGACCTCTTTCGGAAAGTTTTCCTTGACGACCCTTTCGAGCACCTCTCTTGTGACGCCGACGGCTTTCGCGAATGCGCCGATCATGCACGTATTGCGCATCACCTCAAACCCTTTTTCCTCCTTGACCATCCTGCCGATTGGCAGGTCCAGCGTTTCGATCCGCCCCGGGAGTACAAGATCCTTGACGGTTTCGGAATCATAAATCACCAGGGCGCCGTCCTTCAGCCGCGTTTGGTGCAAATCGATGGTTTCCCTGTCGAGGGCGAGAAGAACATCTATCTTGTCCCGATGGGCGGCTATTTTGGTCTGGGCGGCGCGTATGATGGAGAAGGTATGTCCTCCCCGGATCACGGAGGGGTAATCGCGATAGACATAAATCCGGTAGCCGGACTGATTCAGCAGACGGCCCAGAATCAGCGTCGCCTGATCGATGCCGAAACCGGCCTTGCCGCCCGTTAAAACCGAGAAGTCTTCCATGCCTTCATTCCTTGATCCATGGCTGATTCAAGCACCTGCTTCGGTTATTCTCTCATCCTTCCGCTACGAAATCGCTCTTCGGCGCTCCGCACACGGGGCAGGTCCAGCCATCCGGCAGATCCTCGAAAGCCGTCCCCGGAGCGACCCCCTGCGTTGAGTCCCCCTCGGCGGGGGTATAGATATAGCCGCAAATCGTGCATCGATATTTTCCCATGAGTCTCTTTTCCCCTTTCAGCGGGAGGCTTCCCGGCCCGCGGGTTTCTCGTGCAAAATGTTGAATCGGGTCGTCATTCTAAGAACACGGCCGTTCCAAAGCAACGCTGGTTGAGTATATGGGGAATGGCAGGTAAAAACGACCATCTCGCAGGGTTCCCGGCGTCGCGCCCGTGTTTGACCATCAAGGGCCACCACCCGCTCCCTGATATTTCGGGTCCGAACGGTCCGATGCCGCCTTGCCTGTCGTAGTAATTACTTACCGAAACATGATCAGTTAATGCGTATTGTGTAGGCCGTTGGCATTGCATATATCCGTCTTGACGACGATCGTGAAGAGGTTTGTCGTGGAAGATGCGCTCCTCGCACCCGCGGGAAGATCAGACGAAAGGATGGAAAAGCGTTTGGCTATGAAGCTGTTGATCGTGGATGACAATCCGGTTGTTCTGGAGGCCCTGTCCGACGCCGTGTCGTTCTTCGGCCATGAGGCGGAGACGGCAAAGGACGGAATCGACGCAGTGGATCTGCTGATCAGCAAGCGGTATGACGTTGTCATAACGGATGCCGAAATGCCCAGACTCGGCGGCATCAAACTCTGCAGGTTTATCAAGACCCATTTCCCGAATGTCAGGATCATCGGCATGAGCGGCTCGTTTGCTTCGGCAGAGTTCAAGAATGCGGGCGCCGACGTCTGCTTTTCGAAGCCCATCTGCATGGACCAGTTGCAGGACGCGGTCGAGAATCGTTCACATGCTCTGCCGCATTGAATAAACGCGATACACCCTGAGAGGAGAACAATCATGATCAAATATCTATTCGTCATCTTCCTCTGCCTCGCCGTCTTTCTGCCCATGGGGATCCCTCCCGCCGCCGGGGCGGCCCTCCATCAGCAGACGATTTCCTACCGGCAGGGGGATGAGGTGCTCAAGGGATATCTTGCCTATGACCGGGCGATCAAGGGACCCCGGCCGGCCGTTCTGGTCGTCCACGAGTGGTGGGGGCTTAACGACTACATCCGGCGGCGGGTGAACCAGTTGGCGGAACTCGGCTATATCGCCTTTGCCGCCGACATTTACGGCAACGGCTTCGTCGCCAAGGATCCGCAGGAGGCGGGCAAGTACGCCGCAAAATACAGGGAGAACCGTCCGCTCCTGCGCGACCGCGCCATCGCCGGGCTCAATGCGTTGATGGAACAACCCCTGGCCGACAAGCGGCGGGTCGCCGCGATCGGCTACTGCTTCGGCGGAACGGCCGTGCTCGAACTGGCCCGCGCCGGCGCCCCGATCTCGGGAGTCGTAAGCTTTCACGGAGGGCTCGACACGCCTGCTCCCGACGATGCGAAAAACATCCGGGGGAAGGTTCTCGCCCTCCACGGCGCCGACGACACCTTTGTCCCGCCGGCACAGGTTGCGGCTTTTCAGGAGGAGATGCGGAAGGCGAAAGTCGACTGGCAGATGGTTCTTTACGGCGGGGCGGTTCACAGCTTTACCAATCCCGATTCCGGTTCGGACCCCTCCAAGGGGGTCGCCTACAACGAAAAAGCCGACCGGCGTTCATGGGAACATATGAAGATCTTTTTTGCGGAGCTGTTTCGACGATAATATATTTCACGCGTCGTTATTCATTCAAAAAAATGGAAAGGAGAGAAGAGATGGCTACGAATGATTGTATCAAAGGATTGATAATCGGCGGGCTGATCGGATCGGTGCTGGGCATTTTGTATGCCCCCAAAAGCGGGAAGGAGACGCGGGGGGAGATCCGGCATTCGGCCGAGGAGTTGCTGGAAAAGGCCAAGGAGCAATACGAGGAGGCCCGCCGGAAGGTCGAACAGCTCGTTGGCAAGGAGAAGGAATTGTACACCGGGAAAAAAGAGAGGCTGAAGAAAGCCCTGGAGGCGGGCGTGGATGCCTACAAGCAGGAGGCCTCGCGGATGTAGCCATCGCGCCTCCCGAAATCGCGAAGGGTCGGCGCCGCCGGTCCTTCGCCCGTCTGCTCCGTCGCGGTGGCCTTCTACTGGAGGAAGCGCCCGGAATACTGGAAAATTTGAAAAAGCTGGCTGGAGAAACGCCGATGATGCAAGAGGCGATGTTCTGGGAGAAGCTGGACGATACCAAAGGGGTGTGTCATCTGTGCGCTCACGAATGCGGGATTCCCGAGCAGGGGTTCGGCATCTGCGGCGTCCGGCAGAACCTGCAGGGGATCCTGCGCACCCATGTCTATGGCGAGGTGATCGCGGCCAATGTCGATCCCATCGAGAAGAAACCCCTCTACCACTTCCTGCCGGGTTCCCTGGCCTACTCCGTGGCCACAACCGGCTGCAATTTCAGATGCGGGTTTTGCCAGAACTGGCAGATTTCGCAGGTCTCGGTCGCAAAGGGCAACGCGCTTCCGACGCGGAAGATGACGCCGGGGGAGATCGTCGGGGAGGCCGTGAAGAACGGCTGCCTGAGCATCGCCTATACCTATACCGAACCCACCATATTTTTCGAATACGCCTACGACACGGCCCGCCTGGCCAGGGAGGCCGGCCTGCGCAACGTATGGGTGACCAACGGTTACATGACCCGGCGGGCCCTCGATACGATCGCCCCCTACCTCAATGCGGCGAATGTGGACTTGAAGAGTTTCAGCGAAGAGTCCTATCGCAGAACGTGCCGGGCCCGGCTGCAGCCGGTCCTGGATACCCTGGGCGCGATGAAGGAACTCGGCATCTGGCTGGAGGTGACGACCCTCGTGGTTCCGGGGGAGAATGATTCGGAGCCGGAACTGAGGCATATTGCCGAGTATCTGGCCCGTATCGACGTCAGGATTCCCTGGCACTTAAGCCGGTTTCACCCGGACTATGAATTCCAGGACCGCGCGGCGACCCCCATGGAAACGCTGGTGAGGGCCAGGGAAATCGGACGGGAGGCCGGCCTGCGTTATATCTATCTGGGCAATGTTCCGGAGGGGTCGGATACGAACTGCGAACAGTGCCGCAAGCGGATTATCGAACGCCGATACATGGGGTTGAAAGAGTGCACTCTCGAAGGGGGGCGATGCCCTTCGTGCTCAACCCCTGTCGAAGGGGTCTGGACGTAACCCGCGGGTCGTTGCGCTTCGGTGTGGCAGCGGCACCCCGAAGGCGGGGCCGGGGGACGGACCGTCAGTACCGAAACAGGGCGATCATGGAAGCCTTGTCAGGCAGGGCGTCCGGCTCGATGGTATAGACCGATCCGCCGTTCAACAGGGTTTGAATGGCCGCCAGGTCCAGAAGATCCTCGCTGCCGACGGCGGATTCCTCCCGGGGTTCGACGGCCGCCCGATCGGGCCGATAAATCCCCCAGACATGGACATCCCGCGCCACCACCAGCTTTTCCACCCGCCCCTGGAAGGCCGCCGGAATGATCTCTCCCATCTCCCGCGAGGTTCTGCCGGTGCCGGCCAGTTGTCTGTATTGCGAGACGACCTCTTCCCTGGCCTTCACGAAGCGGGGTTCGACCAGCTTCCAGGCCCGGTCATACAGCTCGTCCGGGCTCAACAATTCGGGATTCCCGATGATTCCTTCTTCCA
>JAHFBU010000023.1:0-2552 GCA_023249795.1 Syntrophaceae bacterium | reverse complement strand
TGAGGTGGGTGTAGGAGTTGACCTCCCGGTAGACCGAGATGAGGTAGTCGACTCCCGCCAGCATCAAAGGAACCCGGTTCTGCCCAAGCGTCTCCTTCACCCCTTTATCGATCAGTTGAAGATAGCGGCGGATATCGTCCTTGGAGTCGTCAACCCCTCCGTGGGCAAAGACGACGGCGTGCCTTCTCCCCGGCCCGAGCGGCGTCTTGCTGCGGAATTGGAGTTGCTGCTCCGGATCGTCATTTTTGACGGCCTCGGCAAGGCTTGCCGGAACATCCTCCAGCTCCACCTCCCAGGCGCCGTACCGGTTCCCCTGGATGAGGCGCAGTTGGTTCTGGCTGATGGCCAGCACGTAGAAACCCGAGTCTTCGGTAAAGAGCGGGATCAGCGGCTTCAGATGAAAGCGATGGGCCACGGTCAGCAGCTCTTCAAAGTGTACCGGAAGGCGATACCGGCGAAACATGCTCCGCGAATAAAAGAGCGCCACTCCGTCGCCGCGGTACTGCCAGAAAGATTCGTCATCCAGAAGCCTGTAGAGGGGATCGAGGAATTCCTTTGCCTCCGGTGCCCGGAGTCCCCCCCGGATCAGCCGCTCTTCCGCTTCGCGCACCCTGTTCTTATACCGGATCAGGTCCTGGCGGCCTTCCACCGGCGCCCGGTGGGTGGGCAGATAGAGGGAAATGCAGACGCCCCCGCAGGGGGGCAGCAACGCCTTGAGCTCTTCCTTTGAAAGTCGATCCATTTTTTCTCCTCCGCGGGAACCGCAGCCGTCGGCCGGCGCATCCGCTATAAAATTGAGATGCCGGACGCCTGCGCCCGCTCTCTTGCGTCATTCATACTGCGTCCGGCCGCTTCGTTCAATGAGGTTTTAATGGGAGCGTACTGTCATGGATAAACTACCGGCAGGGCAAAATGGCGGGTACAACTTGCGATTTCAGACTTCGATGTTTTGACATTTCTTCGGAAGCGTAAAGGAGAAACAAGCGCCCTTGTCCACCTCCCCTTCCGCCCGGACCACTCCGCCATGTCGCTGGACGATCCGCTGGACGATGGCCAGCCCGACCCCCGTGCCTTCAAAATCGACGTTGCTGTGCAGACGCTGGAATACGGTGAACAGCTTTTCGTAGTATTGCATATCGAAACCGGCGCCGTTGTCCCGGATAGAGTACTCCGTCTCATTTTCTTTTACCCGGCCGCCCACTTCGATCACGGCCGCGTCCCGGCCCTTGGTGAACTTGATCGCATTGGTCAGAATGTTGGTGATCACCTGCCTGATCAATGCATGATCCCCCTTCGCCGGCGGAAGCGGCTCCATTTTCAAGGTCATGTTCCTGCCGGGATCGATCG
Organism: Syntrophaceae bacterium; assembly: GCA_023249795.1. GTDB lineage: Bacteria > Desulfobacterota > Syntrophia > Syntrophales > UBA5619 > UBA5619. The sequence goes on along the minus strand of JAHFBU010000023.1, from coordinate 1,205 downwards.
CCCGGAGCTCTTCCCATACCTCCCCGAACATGCCGACCATGTCCATCTCCGATTCCGACATGACCATCGTCTGTCTCCCCAGGCTGGAGAAGACAAGAATATCGTCGATGAGCTGCTCCATCATCCGGGCATTGCCTCTGATCAAATTGAACTGTCGCCGGGTCTCTTCATCGAAGTCATCCGCTCTGCGCTTCAGGATCATGCGCGAATAGCCCGCTATGGCACGCAGAGGTGCGCGGAGATCGTGCGAAACGGTGTAGCTGAAGCTTTCCATCTCCCTGTTCGCCTCTTCGAGGAGCGCCGTCTGTTTCCTGAGTTCCATTTCGGCCAGTTTACGGTCGGTGATGTCCATGAAGATGACGGCAAAACGGCGGGGTACGGGACGGTAGGCAAACACCTCATAGTACCGCTTCAGAACCGGGGAGTAATTGTCGAAATGGATCGGCTCGCCCGTCAAGGCCACTTCGCCGTAGAGTCTGATCCATTTCGGATCTTCTCCGGGGAGGGCCTCCGTCATGAGCCTGCCGACGATCCGGTCCCGTTTGAGGCCGGTCAACGCTTCAAATGCCGGGTTGACGTCGAGGAAGCGATAATCGCTGGGCGTTCCCCGCTCGTCGAGGATCATCTCGTGAAGGGCAAACCCTTCCGACATATTTTCAAAAAGGGAGTGATATCTCTCCTCGCTTTCTCGAAGCGCCGCTTCCCGCTGTTTCAGATTTCTGAACAGCAGATTATAGGGCCTGGAGAAACCGGTCTCTATGATCGCCTTGTAGATGAGATAGAAGGAGATGATCTTCAGGTAATGACCGATCAGATTGGAGATGTCAAAGAAGCCGACGTAAAATGTAAAGGAGAGTTCGGAGCCGATCGTGACGATGATCGACGAAACGAGAAGGGCCAACACATCCCGGTCGAACTCTTCCCGCTTCCGGAGCAACGAGACCAAAGCGCCCAGGAGAATGGCGGAAATCACATACTCGCTGATGACTTTGAACCGGGTCAGGCCGATCCCGTCCACGTAACAAACGGGGAATAGACCCCCGAACAGGAATGCCAGGAGAATCAACATCAGCGCTGCGTAGCCGGCAAGAACCCAACCGGCTCCCAGTTTTCGGCGGATAAATAACGGCGCGGCCAGGAGGGAGAGGCTTTCCAGATAGCGCGCGGCAATCCAGAGCTGGGTCGTCAGATTCGTCCCATAACCC
>JAHFBU010000227.1 GCA_023249795.1 Syntrophaceae bacterium | reverse complement strand
AATCTCCTTCGCAGCGAACAGCCCGTTGAGCGCCGCGGGAAAGCCGGCATAAACCGCCATCTGCATGATGACTTCGACTACCTCCTGCCGGGTGCAGCCGACGTTCAGCGCGCCGTGAATGTGAACCTTTAATTGGGGAGCCGCGGTGCCCAGGGCTGTCAGCGCCGCGACCACGGCGATCTCCCGCGATTTGAGGTCCAGACCGGGACGGGAATAGATGTCACCGAACGGGAACTCGATCAGGTAACGGGCAAAGTCGGGCGCGATATCTTTGAGGCTTTCGATCACGCGTTCCCCTGCTTCGCCATCAACCTCTTTGAGCTTTTCCCACCCGCGTTCGTAACGATCCTGAATCTCCATTTTCCCCTCCATTGCAAATGTCTCGCGTACAAACTCAGCCGCGCCAAAATCGTAACGATAACCTCAGCGGCCCGATTGATCGCAGGCCCCGATAACATTTCCCGAAGAAAACTCGGGGAAGTACGTTCAACCATGCCGGATCATCCGCCATTTTGATCCGGGACATCGATCCGTTCGGTGGGCTCTCCGACCGGGGGATATGCGCTCCGCTTGAAAAACTCGAAATAGATGAGCGGCGCGGCGATCAGGGTAAGGGCGGTTGCCGCCACGGCTCCGAACATCATCGAGATAGCGAGCCCCTGGAAGATCGGATCGAAAAGCATCACGAACGAGCCGACGACCACCGCCGCCGCGGTCAGGACAATCGGCCGGAAGCGGACGGCGCCGGCCATGATCAGGGCGTTTTTAAGCCCCCCCTTGTCGCGCCACTCCTTCTCCACAAAATCCACCAGAAGAATGGAGTTTCGAACGATGATCCCGGAGAGGGCGATGAATCCGATCATCGAGGTCGCCGTGAAAAAGGCGCCGAAGATCCAGTGGCCGGGGAGGATCCCCACGAGCGTCAGCGGGATGGGGGCCATGATGATCAACGGCGTGACAAAGTTCTTGAACCAGGCCACGATCAGGACATAGATCAGGATCAGCACGGCGGCAAAGGCCAGCCCCAGATCCCGGAACACTTCATAGGTGATGTGCCACTCTCCGTCCCACTTCATGGAGTAGGTGTCCTCCAGCCAGGGCTGGACGGTGGAGTACTGCTTCAGCGCATAGCCTTCGGGTAGCCTGAACTTACCGATCGTCTCCTTCATCTTCAGAATGGCGTAAACCGGACTCTCCTCCGTTCCGGCCACGTCCCCCAGGACATAGGTCACGTTCTTGAGGTTCTTGTGGTAGATCGTTTTCTCCTCGAACCCGTCGTGACGTTTCACCAGCTCGGAGAGGGGTATCAACACACCCGTCGCCGCCGGTATGCCGATCGATTTCAGATCGTTGATATCGGCCCGCTTCCCGAGCGGCATCCGCAGGTAAAGTTCGACCGGCTCTCTCTCCCTTTCGAGGTGGACCAGCCCCGCTCCCATGCCGCCCAGGGCGATCCGCAGGGTCTGGGCCACCGCCTCGGTGCTGATCCCCGCCCCGGCCACCCTCTCCTGATCCACCGCAAAGGTGATCTTGGGCTGGTCCTCTTCCACGTACCAGTCCACATCGACCACCCCGGCCGTATCGGTGAAAACTTTTTTGATCTCCCGGGCGATCTCGATCCGCCGTTTCATCTCCGGTCCATATATTTCGGCCACCAGCGTGCTCAGGACGGGCGGGCCGGGGGGGATTTCGGCCACCTTGATCCGGGCGCCGTACCGGTCCCCGATCTCCTTCAAAGGCGGCCGCAGCCTTTTGGCGATGGCGTGGCTCTGCTGACGCCGTTCCCCCTTGGCGACAAAGTTCACCTGCAGATCCGCAACCGTGCTCCCCGACCTCAGAAAGTAGTGGCGCACGAGGCCGTTGAAGTTGTAGGGAGCCGCCGTCCCGACATAGGTCTGGTAATCGGTGATCTCAGGAACGGTCTTCAGGTATTCTCCCATCTCCCTGCCCATCGCCGCCGTCTCCTCCAACGTCGTGCCTTCGGGCATGTCGACGATCACCTGGAGCTCGCTTTTGTTGTCGAAGGGGAGCATCTTTACCGTGACTTTTTTGAGGGGAACCAGCGTGACGGCGAGCGCAAGCAGCGCAACGATGCTTCCCAGGACCAGCCGCCGTTTGAATGCGCTCTCCAGAAGGGGGCTGAGGATCCTCTCGTAGATGCGGAACATCCGGCCTTCCCCTTCAGGGACGTCCGCGTGTTTCGCGTTCTTCAGGACGATGTAGCTCAGCCAGGGGCTGACGATAAAAGCGACCAGGAGGGAAAAGATCATCGCGGCGGAGGCGCCGACCGGTATCGGCCGCATGTAAGGGCCCATGAGGCCGGAGACGAAGGCCATGGGGAGGAGCGCTGCGATCACCGTGAGGGTGGCCAGGATAGTGGGATTGCCCACCTCGGCGACGGCGAGGACCGCCGTGAAGGGTTCGATCCTGTGGAGCTTGAAGTGGCGGTGGATGTTTTCCACCACCACGATGGCATCATCGACAAGGATGCCGATGGAGAAGATGAGCGCGAAGAGGGTAACGCGGTTGAGGGTGTACCCATAGAGGTAGTTGATCAGGAGGGTCAGTGCAAGGGTCACGGGGACGGCTACCGCCACCACGATCGCTTCCCGCCATCCGAGGAAGAGCGCGATCAGGATGATGACGGCGATGGTGGCCAACAACATGTGATCGAGAAGTTCGTCAGACTTCTCCCTGGCGGTACTGCCGTAGTTTCGGGTCACGGTGACCCGGACATCTCTCGGGATGAGTTTCCCCTTCAGGGCTTCCACCTTGGCCAACGCCTCTTCCGCGACCAGGCTCGCATTGGCCCCCTTCTTCTTCGATATCGTAATGGTGACCGCCTCTTTCTCCCCGGGGGATGCGCTTTGAATCCCCTTCCGCGCCGCCGCCGCCCCAAGGCCCATGAAGACATAGGAGGATGGCTCCTCCGGGCCGTCGGTTATGTCGGCGACATCCCGCAGATGGACGGGGCGGCCGTTGAAAAGGCCGGCAACGACATTGCCGACCTCCTCGCTGTTCTTGAGGAGCGCGCCGGTTTCGACCAGGTACTCCCTGTTGCCGGTCGGGAAGGCGCCGGAGGGAAGCAGGAAGTTTGCCTGCCGCAGGGCGCCCGCAATCTGGAGGGGCGAGAGGTGATATGCCTTGAGGCGGGCAGGATCGAGGGTGATCTTCATCTGCCGTTTCTGTCCGCCGATCAGCGAGAATTCCGAAACATCGCT